>JAJPKI010000184.1 GCA_021323835.1 Verrucomicrobiota bacterium
GGCAAATTCGCGATGCCAACAATTTTCACGCCGTTGCGGTCAATCACTTCGTTGTATTTGACGCCTTCGACGTTGCCGCCGGTATCAACCGCCAAATCAATCACTACGCTACCGGGCTTCATAGCATTGAGCATTTCGGTGGTGACGAGAATCGGAGCTTTGCGTCCGAACACTTGCGCGGCAGAAATCACCACGTCGGAATCAGCGCAGGTTTTTTTCATCGCGTCGCGTTGCTTTTGGATTTGTTCTTCCGTCAACGCTTTTGCGTAACCGTCTTTTGTCTGGCCGGTTTCGCCGATATCAATTTTCAGAAATTGCGCGCCGAGCGATTTCACCTGCTCCTCGACAACCGGCCGCGTGTCGTAGGCGGTGACTTTCGCGCCAAGGCGTTTCGCGGTGGCGATGGCTTGCAGGCCGGCGACACCGACGCCGATGATAAAAACTTTTGAGGGCAGAATCGTTCCCGCCGCCGTCGTCATCATCGGAAAAATTTTGTTGGAATAACGCGCGGCGAGAATCACGGCTTCGTAACCGCCGAGGTTCGCCTGCGACGACAGCACATCCATTTTTTGCGCGCGGGTTGTGCGCGGAATGAATTCCATGCTGATGGCGCTGACATTTTGCGCGGCGAACTTATTGACCAATTCCTTTTCGTTGAACGGGTCGAGCAAACTCGCGTGAATCGCGCCGGCCTTGAGCAAAGAAATTTCTTCGACCGACGGTTTGCGCAAGCGCAGCACGATGTCGCCGGAGCTGATTAAAGATTTGCGGTCGCTGGAAAGCGTCGCGCCGGCTTTGGTGTAAAGTTCGTCGGGAAATCCGGCGGCGGTGCCGAGACCGGCCTCGACGGCGACTTCGGCGCCGAGCTTGACGAGTTTAGCCGCGCTGTCCGGCGTGAGTGGCGCGCGGGTTTCGCCCGGATGAGTTTCTTTTGGAACGGCGATTTTCATTTTCAAAAATCTTGCGTGCAAACTACCAGAACTTTTCCCCTGCGAAACTCGTTGGTCGCTATTCTTTAGCCAAAAATTGCTTCGACGCAAGCATTTGTGGGTTAATTATTCCTAATTTTCCCGGCCGCATTTCTCAAAATTGCTCATTCTGGGGCGCCGATTTTGCCGCAGAAATAAACGCTTTTACTTTTGCGTCGTCTTTTTTTTCAGGGGAACTTTCCACGCCGCTGGAAACGTCCACGGCAAACGGCTGAACTTTTTTAATCGCGCCCGCTACGTTTTCTGGCGTCAAACCGCCGGAAAGAAAAATAGGTTTGCCGAATTTTTGCGCTTCCACCGCTAAATCCCAATTGAAAGTTTTTCCCGTGCCGCCAAGCTGATTTTCCATGTAAGCATCCAGCAAATAGGCATCGGTTTGGTAATCGGAAATTTTTTTCAGCGATTCCTCATTCCGCATTGGAAAGGCTTTCATGCTCATCAATCCGAATTGTGTGCAATATTCCGGCTTCTCGTGACCATGAAATTGCAACATCGTCAAACCCACTTCCGAAATCGCGCGCAAAACAAATTCTTCCGGCGCATTCACAAACACGCCGACGCGCATGATGAACGATGTCAATTGTTTTGAAATCTCTGCCGCTTGTTCAATCGTGACGAAACGTGGACTTTTTTCGTAAAAGATAAAACCAATCGCATCCGCGCCCGCTTCGACGGCGGCTTGCGCGTCGGCGAGATTCGTGATGCCGCAGATTTTGACTTTCGTTTCCACTTGAGATTTGCCTGTTGCGCGTAAAGCGTAATTCGTAAAATCAAAATTGCAACCGATGCCGCGAACAATCTATCTCGATTACAACGCCACCACACCGCTCGACCCGGGCGTGCGCGACGCGATGTTGCCGTTTCTCGGCGAAATCTGGGGAAATCCATCAAGCGTCCATCATGTCGGCAGAAAAGCGCGCGCGCTGCTCGACGATGCGCGAGACCGCGCGGCGAAATTTCTCGGCGCGAAACCGAGCGAAATTATTTTTACGAGCGGTGGAACGGAATCGAACAATCTTGCCATTTTCGGCACGGCGCGCTCGTTGAAATCCAAAGGCAAACATTTAATCACGAGCACGGTCGAGCATCACGCCGTTTTGGATTGCTTCGATTATTTGGAAAAGCGCGAAGGTTTTGAAGTCACGCGCCTGCCAGTTGATGCCGCCGGCCGCGTTTCGCCGGATGATTTAAAGAAAGCCCTTCGCAAAGACACGATTTTGGTTTCCGTTCTGGCGGCGAACAATGAAATCGGAACGCTTCAGCCGGTTTCCGA
The DNA here is from genome assembly GCA_021323835.1 of Verrucomicrobiota bacterium. Taxonomy (GTDB): domain Bacteria; phylum Verrucomicrobiota; class Verrucomicrobiia; order Limisphaerales; family UBA11358; genus UBA11358. The sequence continues at coordinate 2,263 of JAJPKI010000184.1, forward strand.
ACTTGGCGCGATTTGTCGCGAGCGCGGAATTGTTTTTCACACGGACGCGGTTCAATGGCTCGGCAAAGCGCCGTTTCAAAATATCGCGCAATTCAACGCGGATTTGGTTTCCGTTTGCTGTGCGCATAAATTTCACGGGCCAAAAGGCGCGAGCTTGCTCTGGATAAAATCACCGCTGCATCCAGACCCGATTTTATTTGGCGGCGGACATGAAAATGAACGTCGCGCAGGAACAGAAAATGTCGCCGGCATCATCGGCCTCGTTGCCGCAATGGAGAAGTTTGTAAAACTGCCGGTTTTTGAGCCGACGAAAATGAAATCGCTTACGGACAAGTTAATCTCGACAATTGAAAAAATTGACGGCTGCGAAATTGTTTCGCCGCGCGAAAATTGTTTGGCAAACTTGGTTTCATTTGTTGTTCGTGGCGCGGATAGCATCGCATTGCTTGCAGGTTTGGATGTTGAAGGCATTTGTGCTTCGAGCGGTTCGGCGTGTTCGGCGGGTTCGCTCAATCCGTCGCATGTGATTGTGGCGATTGGAAGAAAGGATTTAGCGAATTCGCTGATTCGTTTCTCTCTTGGCCGCGAAACAACTGCTGAAGAAATTAATTTTGTTTGCGAAGCGTTGCCGGAAATTATTCGTCGCGCACAACGTGCCAAATAATTAGCCGACAGTTTGTGAATTGATTACCAACAATGCCAACAACTTTGACTTCCAAATTTTATTGGTTTCTTTAACTTGAGTTGCGCGATGGCAAACCATTCACAAAACGCAGCGGCAACCTTGACACGCGGAGTTGTTTGCCTTATTCACAGCCCTTAATAATAAGAGTATTTTAAGAAAAGAATTTACTATTAACCCAACATGAACCTCACCATTTCAAAAGAGCAAATTCTTGCCGGGCTGCAAGCCGTTCAAAATGTCGTTAGCACGCGCACGACGCTGCCGATCCTGAGCAACGTGCTTTTGCGTGCCGAAAAAGACCGCGTGGAATTCACTGCGACGGATTTGGACGTTACCGTTGCGTGCTCGGTGGAAGCAAAAGTAAAAAAAACCGGCGCAACGACCGTGCCAGTAAAGATCGGAAGAGCACAC
>JAJPKI010000205.1 GCA_021323835.1 Verrucomicrobiota bacterium
CTTCATCGCACTGGCGTCGCCGGGATTGGCGGCGGCGGCTTTGGACGCGGCATAAGCGATGTTGCGCGCGGCGGTGACGGCTTCGAGAGTTTCGCGCTCATGTTTGATGTAGCCCTTGGCGGTCTCGACGAGATTGGGAATCAAGTCATAGCGGCGTTTCAATTGCACGTCAATTTGCGCGTAAGCATTTTTATAGCGATTGCGCAGCATGACCAAGGCGTTGTAAATGCTGACAATCCAGCCGATGAGGCCAATGACAACAACACCTATGACGATTAAAACAATAAGAACGATTCCGCCCGTTGTATTATTCATAAATTTCCTGTTTTTGAATTTGATTAACAGCTACGGCAAATTTCGCGCACGGGCAATGATAATTTCGGGCTTTTTTTGGAATCGCTTCGGCAATCAATTTTGCGCCGGCAAATGCACGCGAAACGTCGCACCGTGGCCGGGCTGGCTTTCAACTTTGATAAATCCGCCATGGCTTTTGACGATTGAAAGCGCGGTGGAAAGGCCGAGCCCGTGGCCAACATCTTTGGTGGTGAAGAACGGTTCGAAAATTCTGTCGAGCAATTCCGGCGCGATGCCTTCGCCGGTGTCGGCGATTTCCAAAACGACGAGGCGCTGTCCATCCGCCGCCGCATTGCGCGCGGCGATTGTCAACGTGCCGCCATTTGGCATTGCCTCGCGCGCGTTCGCGACCAAATTAAGCAGGACTTGATGCAATTGCGCCGAGTCGCCTGTGACCGTCCACAAATCCGGCGCGAATTGCGTTTTGATTTTGATGGACTTGTTGAAGGTATCGGTTGCGAATTGCGCGATTTGTTCGGCGAGATGCTGAACATTTACCGGCAGGCGCTGTCCCACCAATCCGCGGCCAAACCAAAGCATTTGTTTGATAATGTCCGCGCCGCGATGCGCGTTGGCCTCGGCCTTGGCAAGCATCTTTAAATATTCTTCGTCCTGCAATTTTTTGCGGAGCAATTCAATCGAAATCAAAATCGGCGTGAGAATGTTATTCAAATCATGCGCCACGCCGGTCGCCAATCGTCCGATGCTTTCCATTCGCCGCGCCTGCGAGATTTGCTCTTCGAGATTTTTTTTGTCGGTGATGTCGCGGCCAATGCCGACGAGGCCGATAATTTTTCCGTTCGTATCGCGCCAAGGGATTTTCGTCGTCAAAACCCAGCGCACTTCGCCATTTGGACGGACAACTTTTTCTTCCTGATTGATGAGCGCCTCGCCTTTTTCCAAAACCCGCTGTTCGGTTTTGAAAAATTCCGCGGCAACTTCTTTCGGGAAAAAATCAAAATCCGTTTTTCCGATGGCTTCGGCTTCCGTTTTCACGCCAAGATTTTTCAAATCGCCCGGATTTACCAAAATTTTTCGGCCTCCGGCGTCTTTCGCGTAAATGCAATCGGGCAAATTGTCCACGAGCGTGCGCAAAAGATTTCGTTCAGCGTCCAATTTCGATTCGACTTCGATTCGTTTGGTGATGTCGCGGCTGATGATGATGATGCCGATAATTTCATTTCCGCCGTTTCGCCATGGCACTTTCGTGGTTAAATGCCAGCGCACGGTGCCGTTTTTGTCGGTAATTTTTTCCTGACGATTGACGACCGGCTGGCCGGTTTTCAAAACATGGTCGTCGTCCTGCTTGAATTTTTCCGCCGTCGCCCGGTCAAAAAAATCAAACGCGGTTTTGCCGATGGCATCTTTGAAATCCTGCAAACCGAGTTCTTTCAACTTGGCGCGATTGACCCAAATATTTTTGCCATGGAGGTCTTTGACGGAAATCAGGTCGGGCATCAGATCCATCAGCGCGCGGAGCAGATGCGACTCGTCCAGCGTTTGCAACGACGTGTCCTTTTTCGGCGAACGTTTGTTCTTTTTTGTCAATGCGCGTGCAGCACTCAAGTGACAGATTTTATTGGAACTGGCGGCTCAGAACATGCAGTCGTCAGGCGGAATGCAATATTTATAGAAAATCTTTTCCTGCCCGGCAAGTTAATTGTAAAAGTCACCGTCACTCATTGACGACAACCGGCGTGCCCATGGAAACCAATTGCAGTAAATATTGTGCATCCCAATTCGCCAGACGGAAACAGCCGTGCGATTCCGTGCGGCCAACGTCTTCCGGCTTTGGCGTGCCGTGAATGCCGTAGCCAGTTTTGTCCAAACCAATCCACGCCACGCCGACTGGATTGTTCGGCCCCGGCGGCAAAATCAATTTATGGTCAATCATTTTGGACTCCGGCGATTCCGGAAACAATTCCGGGTCCCAGGTGTAATTCGGATTTGGCGCCACGACGATGACATGCAATTCGCCGACCGGCCGCTTTTCCACTTTCGCCGCGATGCTGCACGGCACATGCAACAGCAAATTGGTTTGCTCGTCATAGGCTTCCAAGAATTTTTCTGACAAATGAATGACGATGCGCGAGGCTTTGCTTTGAGGCTCGGGATAATTGACATCGGGAATTTTCAAAACAATTCCGGCAGCGAGATTCGTCCAATTTACATTTGGATTTAACACTTTAATCATCGCCGGACTCGAATGACTTTTCTCCGCAACCAATTCCAATTCCGTTTCATAATCCAGCGCCGATTGCTGCGATTTTTCCAACCACGTTTTGCCCAGCGGCTGCAATCGCGCCAAATCATTCGTCGTGACGGTATAATTTGCGACAACCGGCGATTCCAAAATCAATTTCGCGCGCGTGTCATCATCGAGTTTTCCGGTCAACGGCAAATTTTGTTGCCATTGAAAAACAGAAATGGCCTCGCGCGTTTGCGAACCGATGGCGTCGTCAATTGAACCCGGCGAAATGCCGCGCCGCGCTAGCGCCACTTGCGCTTCAAAAACGTCCATCGCCGGCCGCGGAAAATCCGTCGGCGATTGCCGCGAAACGGTGAACGGCTTCGGTTGCGGTTTGGCGGCAACAATTTTCGGCGGTGAAAGTTTTTTGGAGTGTTCATGTCGCCACAAAAAATAAATTCCAAGCACGACGAGAATTAGAAAAATCCAAATGCCAAAGCCGCCGTGTTTTCGGCGCGGCATTTGATATTTCGGTTTTGGGCGGCGTGGCA
>JAJPKI010000143.1 GCA_021323835.1 Verrucomicrobiota bacterium
AAAAAAGTTTTCAACAAAGAAAATCTGACGGCTGATTCGTTTCAATCGCTCGACGATTTGGCAAAAATTCCGTTCACGAGCAAATCCGATTTGCTCAACACGCCGGAAAATCCCGACCGCTTTCGCGATTTCATTTTGATTCCCGACGAAAAAGTTTTGTCGAAACGGCCAAAAACAATCTTTGACGCGTTGGTGCATGGACGCGGCGCTGTGAAGAAGAAATTTGAAGCGGAATTTCGTCCGGTGTTCATGACGTTCACGACCGGCCGTTCTGCCGAGCCGGTTCCATTTCTTTACACGCAGCAAGATTTGAAAATTCTCGCGGCGGCCGGAAAGCGCGTGATGGAAGTTTGTGGCGCGCGGCGCGAAGACCGTTTGCTCAACGCATTTCCTTATGCGCCGCATCTCGCCTTTTGGTTGACGCATTATGCGGGAACGGAATTTGGCGCGATGATGTTCAGCTCCGGCGGCGGCAAAGTCATGGGCACCGACGGCACGCTGCGGCTCATCAAAAAAATGAAGCCGGACGACATCATCGGCATCCCGACATTTCTGTATCACGTCTTGTCGCAAGCCGTCGCAGAAAAAGTGCGCTGCGAAAATCTGCGCAACATTGTTCTCGGCGGTGAAAAAGTCAGCGACGGCCTGCGCGAAAAACTGCGCGAGCTGGCGGGCGAACTCGGCGCGCCGAAAGTAAATGTTCTTTCAACCTACGGTTTCACTGAATCGAAAATGGCGTGGGCCGAATGTCCATTTGCCGCTGATAAATCTTCCGCCGGTTATCATTTGTATCCCGACCTCGGCATCGTCGAAATTGTGAATCCGAAAACCGGCGAAATTGTTCCGACCGGACAGCCCGGCGAAATTGTCTTCACGCCCCTCGCGGCGCGCGGCACAGTTGTGCTGCGTTATCGCACCGGCGATTGCATTGACGGCGGATTAACTTACGAAAAATGTCCGTATTGCCGTCGCACCGTTCCGCGACTCGTCGGGAAAATTTCGCGCAGTTCAGAAATCCGCGAAATGAATCTAGATAAAATTAAAGGCACGCTCGTGGATTTCAACGAGCTGGAGCATATTCTTGATGACGCGCCGCATGTCGGCTCGTGGCAATTGGAATTGCGGAAGAAAAATGACGATGCGAACGATTTGGATGAAATTGTTTTGCACGTGCAGAAAATTGACGGCGCGGACGAAACGCAATTGTCTCGCGACTTGAGCGAGCGTTGCTACAAAATCGCCGACGTGCATCCGAACAAAATTTTATTTCACGACGCGACCAAAATGCGCGAGCTTCAGGGCGTCGGCACGCAAATCAAGGAACAAAAGCTCGTGGACCATCGGCCAAAACCAAAATGAACGACCGGCTTGTCATCGTGGACGGCGTGCGCACGCCGTTTTGCAAAATGGGCAGCGACCTCGCGCCGCTCGGTGCGGACGAGCTCGGCCGCATCGCCGTCAACGCGCTGCTCACGCGCACGGGAATTGACCCGGCAATTGTAGACGAAGTCATTTTCGGTTGTGTCGGCCAGCCGCCGGATGCGGCGAACATCGCGCGTGTCATCGCCTTGCGCGCGGGAATTCCGAAATCCGTTCCCGCAATCACGGTTCATCGCAATTGCGCCTCCGGCTGCGAAGCCATCACACAGGCGCAAGAAAAAATTCTCGCGGGGCGCGGTTCGGTTTTCATCGTCGGCGGCACCGAGAGCATGTCGAATTATCCACTGCTGTTTCAGCAAGCGACGGCGGAAAAGTTTAGTCGTCTCTCTCGCGCAAAAACTTTTGGACAGAAATTAAAAGCGTTCGCGGCATTTCGCCCCAAAGATTTTCAACCACGCATCGGCTTACAACTCGGCCTGACCGACCCCATTTGCGGTTTGAACATGGGCGAGACTGCGGAAGTTCTCGCGCGCGAATTTGGAATTACGCGACAAGAGCAAGATGAATTCGCTTTGCGTTCGCATCAGCGCGCCATTGCCGCGCGCGAAAAATTGGCGGAAGAAATTTGCCCGATTTTTCCGAATTTAAATTTCGCAACCCGCAATCCGCAATCCACAATTGTCGCTGACAACGGCCCCCGCGAAAATCAAACGCTCGAAGCACTCGCCAAACTCAAACCAGTTTTCGACCGCAAAACCGGCAGCGTCACCGCCGGAAATTCTTCGCAAATCACCGACGGCGCGGTGGCGTTGCTCGTGATGAGCGAAAAACGCGCGGCGGAATTGAATTTTAAACCGCTCGGCGTTTTGACCGGCTACGCTTATGCCGGTTGCGACCCGTCGCGCATGGGACTTGGTCCGTTATTCGCCATTGCCAAAACAAATTTTCAAATTGCCGACGCCGATTTGATTGAAATCAACGAAGCCTTCGCCGCGCAAACGCTTGCGGTGATGCGCGGCGCACAATCGGAAAAATTTGCGCGCGAATTTTTGCGGCGAGAAAATCCGCTCGGCGAAATTTCGATTGAAAAATTAAATGTCAACGGCGGTGCAATTGCGCTGGGTCATCCCGTCGGCGCGACCGGCGCGCGATTGGCGCTGACGAGTTTAAAAGAATTGCAACGGCGAAATGCAAAACGCGCGCTGGTCACGCTTTGCGTTGGCGGCGGGCAGGGTGCGGCGCTCTGGTTGGAACGAATTTAATTATGACGACGATTCAACGAACCATTCGCGACAACGGCATTTGCGTGCTGACGTTTGACCGGCCGAATTCGTCGGCGAACATTTTTGACCGCGCGACGCTGGATGAATTGCGGGAGCAATTGGATTTCATCGAAAATAATTCCCAAATTAAAGGTGTCATTTTTGTCAGCGCCAAAAAATCTATTTTCATCGCGGGTCTAGATTTGAAAAGCATTGGCGAGAATTCCAGTGCAAACGAAGTTCGCGAAATCATTGAGCTTGGCCAAAATTTGTTCAATCGGATTGCGGCACTTAAAATTCCGACCGTTGCAGCAATTCACGGTGTTGCCGTCGGCGGCGGTTATGAAATTTCGCTCGCGTGCGATTGGCGAATCGCTTCGCCCGACCGCGCGACAAAAATCGGTTTACCGGAAACGAAAATCGGATTGCTTCCGGCATGGGGAGGCTCGACACGTTTGCCGCGACTGATTGGTTTGCCGAAAGCACTCGATATCATTCTCGGCGGAAAAACAGTCGCGTCGAAACTTGCGCTGAAGCTTGGAATGATTGACGACATTGTTCCGGCTGAAAATTTGGTCGCTTTCGCCGCAAAAAAAATTCAACAGGGAAAGCCGCAACGAAAAAACCATTGGCTGACAAATAATGCGCTGGTGGTTTCAGTTATTTCATCGCGGTTGCGTCCGCAATTGTTCAAGAAAACGCGTGGACATTATCCGGCGGTGACGAAAGCGCTCGAAGTCGTTACGAAGGGAATTTCTAAATCCGTTTTTGATTCGCTTGTGCTTGAACGCGACGCGATTGTTGAATTGGTTCAACAAGATGCCTGTCGCAATTTGCTTCGCATTTTCTTTTTGCAGGAACGCGCGAAGAAATTATCTGTCGCGAAAATTGAAACGAAGCCCGTTACGCGCGCTGCCGTCATTGGCGCGGGCGTAATGGGCGCGGGTATTGCGCAATGGTTGAGCGCAAAGAATTTGCCTATTATTTTGCGCGACATTAATGCCGAGCAAGTTGCCAAGGGTATGAGCAGCATTGCAAAGATTTATCGCGACGGCGTCAAGCGTCACACGTTTTCAAAAAATGAAGCGCGCGATGGTTTGGACAGGATTTATCCAGCGCCGAATGAAATTCCTTTGCGCAATGTTGATTTGGTCATCGAAGCTGCCGTCGAAAATCTCGAATTGAAAAAGAAAATTTTCCAGCGACTTGATGCAATGGCCGGTGATGAAACGATTTTGGCAACGAACACTTCGGCGTTGCCGATTTCGGAATTAGCGGCGACGACGCGAAAGCCGGAGCGCGTCCTTGGAATTCACTTTTTCAATCCAGTTCATCGAATGCAACTCGTGGAAATTGTCGCGGCGAAACAAACCGCTCCGGAAATTTTGCAGCGCGCGTTGAAATTCACGCAGCAAATCGGCAAATTGCCGGTCGTCGTGAAAGATTCGCCGGGATTTTTGGTGAACCGGATTTTGATGCCCTATTTGATTGAAGCCGGAAATCTTTTTGAAGCTGGCGCAACAATTGAAAATTTGGATGAGGTTATGCTCAATTTCGGGATGCCGATGGGGCCGATGCGGTTGATTGATGAAGTCGGTGTGGACGTTTCATTGCACGTTGCGCAAACGCTCGCGGCGCATTTCGGCGATAGAATGAAAATCCCGGCGGTTCTTGGCAAAATGATGGAAGCAAAAATGCTCGGCGTTAAAAATGGCCATGGATTTTATTTGCACGAAAAATCGGAAGAAGCGCGACCAAACCCGCAAGTCGCGACGCTTGTTCAGAATCAAACGGCTGCTGGCTTTTCACGCGAAGAATTGCAGGAACGGATGGTTTTTTTAATGGTCGATGAAGCCGCGCGCTGTCTGGAAGAACAAATCGTCGCCGAACCGGCGGACGTGGATTTTGCGATGATTATGGGCACGGGGTTCGCACCATTTCGTGGCGGGCCATTGCGTTATGCGGATTCGCTTGGCGCAGAAAAAATTGTCGGCGCGATGGAGAATTTGGTTGACCGCGGCGCGGAATATTTTGCGCCATGCAATTTATTGAAGCAAATGGCGTCGAACGGCAAAAAATTTTATGGCAATTGAAGAACCGCAAACGATTGACACGTCGAAAATGTCCGCCGGCCAGCGCGCGGCGATTGAACTAACGGAAGCGGCGCGAACGACGGCGCACGGAAAAACATTCGTCAGCGGCCTGTTCATGGGGGAATTCAACCTCGCGGAAATTTCTCCATTTCCGATGCAAAGCGACGACGACCGCAAACGCGGCGAAGAATTTTTGAAAAAATTGGAAACATTGCTGCGCGAAAAAGTGGATGCGGATGAAATTGACCGCACCGGCGAAATTCCGCAAACCGTGATGGATGAATTGGCAAAACTCGGCGCGTTTGGCATTAAGGTTCCAACGGAATACGGCGGGCTTGGGTTGTCGCAGACAAATTATTGTCGCGCGGCGATGTTGCTCGGCAGTTGGTGCGGCAATACAACGGCGCTGATTTCGGCGCATCAATCCATTGGCGTTCCGCAGCCGTTGATTTTATTTGGCACGGAAGAGCAAAAGAAAAAATATTTGCCGCGAGTGGCGCGCGGAGAAATTTCGGCGTTCGCGCTGACGGAAACGGATGTCGGTTCCGATCCGGCGACAATGAAAACGCGCGCCGAGCCGACGCCGGATGGAAATGCTTTCATCCTCAACGGCGAAAAATTATGGTGCACGAATGGAACGAAGGCCGGCGTCATTGTTGTGATGGCAAAGACGCCAGCAAAAATCGTCAACGGCAAATCGAAAGAACAAATCACGGCGTTCATCGTGGAAACAAATTGGCCGGGCGTGGAAGTGATTCGTCGCTGCCATTTCATGGGATTGAAAGCGCTTTACAACGGCGTCATTCGTTTTGAAAACGTTCGCATGCCGCGCGAAAATATTTTATTGGCGGAGGGCAGGGGATTACGTGTGGCGTTGACGACGCTCGATACGGGACGTTTGACTTTGCCGGCGGCGTGTGTCGGTTTGTCAAAACGTTGCCTGGAAATTTCGCGCGAATGGGCGAATAAACGAATTCAATGGGGCGCGGCGATTGGAAAACATTCGGCCATCGCCGACAAAATTGCGCGCATGGCGGCAAATACGTTTGCGATGGAAGCGATGACGTTGCTCGCGGCGAGTCGCGTGGATAAGGACAAAAATGCGGACGTTCGGCTGGAAGCAGCAATGTGCAAAATGTGGGCGACGGAACGCGCGTGGGAAATTGTCAACGACGCGATGCAAATCCGTGGCGGTCGCGGTTACGAAACGGCTGATTCGCTTAAAGCGCGCGGCGAAGCGGCGGTTCCGGTTGAAAGATTTTTGCGTGATAGTCGCATCAATACAATTTTCGAAGGCTCGAGCGAAATCATGAGATTGTTCATCGCGCGTGAAATGCTCGACCCGCATTTGAAAATTGCTGGAGCGATTTTCAATTCACAGTTGCCCGTATCACAGAAATTACGCGCCGCAACCAAAGCCGCGGCGTTTTACGCGATTTGGTATCCGAAACAGTTTTTGCCACGCGAATGGTTCGCGGTTCAGGGTTCAGAGTTCAGAGTTCATTTACATTATGCTGCGCGAATAAGTCGAAAGCTCGCGCGTGCGATTTTTCACGCGATGGTCAAGTTTGGCCCGAAGCTGGAGCGCGAGCAATTATTGCTCGGACGATTTGTAGACATCGGCACGGAAATTTTTGCGATAACCGCGACCTGTTTGCGCGCGGAAAAATTATTGAACGAAAAATACGATGGCGAAGTTCTTCGCCTTGCGAATTTCTTTTGCGAATCAGCGCGATTGCGAATTGAAAATTGTTTCCGCCAACTCAAAAAAAATGCTGACCACGCCGGCTACAAAGTTGCGCAAGAAGCGCTGGGCGGAAAATATTCGGACGTGGAGCAGGGAATCGTTTCTCGAAAGCAAATGTAATCTACGCTGCCAGAAATTTGTAAACGCAGGTCTGTTTGTAAATTTCGCCGGGACGTAAAATGACGGGTGGAAAATTTGGTTTGTTGACGGAATCCGGAAAATGCTGCGTCTCCAGGCAAAATGCTCCGAATTTTTCATAACGCGCGCCGTTGCGGCCGCGAATGCCGTTGAAATGATTGGCCGTATAAAATTGCACGCCGGGCTGCGTCGTCCATGCTTCCATCACGCGGCCGGACTTCAGTTCGCGCACGCGCGCGGCGAGCGCGAGATTTTTTTCGCCGCCATTGATGACAAAATTGCAATCATAGCCGTTGGCGACTTCTGGAAATTTTTTGATTTGTTCGCCGATAGCTTTTGACGTTGTGAAATCAAATGCGGAATTTTTGACCGATTTAATTTTGCCGGTCGGAATTAATTTTGAATCTGTTGGCGTGTAAAAATCTCCCGCGATGAAAACTTCGTGATTTAAAACATCGCCACTGCCGGCCAGGTTGAAATAACCGTGGCTGGTCAAATTAACCGGCGTCGGTTTGTCGGTCGTGGCTGAATAATCGAGTCGCAATTCATTTGTATCCGTGAGCGTGACAAAAACTTTTACTTCGAGATTTCCCGGAAAGCCTTCTTCGCCGTTGCGGCTCAAATAAGAAAATTCCACACCGCCGGACTTTTCTTCAGCGTGCCACAGTTGTTTGTCGAATCCGCGAAAGCCGCCATGCAATTGATTTTCGCCTTCGTTCGCCGTGAGTTTGTAAATTTTTCCATCGAGTGAAAACTTTGCGCCGCCAATCCGATTTGCCGTTCGTCCGCAAACCGAACCGAAAAATGTATTTTGCAAATAACCTTCGAGATTATCGAAACCGAGAACGACGTTTGTCAAATTTCCTTTGGCGTCGGGAACTTCCAGCGACGCAATCGTCACGCCGTAATTCAGCAGTTTGCAAATGACGCCATGGGTATTTGTTAAAGTGAATTGTTCGACGATTCGGCCGTCCGGCAATTTCCCAAAAATTTCTTTTTTCATTTATGGAACAAATAGTCGCGGCGTCGTCTTTTGCGATGAAATTTTTACCGTCGCCTTTTTCAATTTATCCGAAGTCGCGGTCAATTTGATTGTGCCGGAATCTTTTGTTGTTTGCATAATCACTTGCGCGTAACCGCAGAAAACTTTTCGGTCATTGGCTTTGTCCATTTCATGACTGCTCGGGTCGCCGTTTCCGACGCCGATGATTTTGCCCGGTCCGCTCAATTCAAAATGAATCAAATTGTCCGCGACTGGAACGACTCGGCCTTTTGCGTCAACGACAGAAACATTGACGATGCAAACGTCTTCGCCATCGGCTTTGGCTGTGATTTTATCCGGCGAAAGTTGGATTTCCGCCGGCGCGCCGGTTGTTTCCATTTTTGTTTCCGAAATTAATTTTCCATTTTCATCAAAACCTTTTGCGCTCAAAACGCCGGGCTCGTAATTGACGTCCCATTGGACAAATTCATTTTCAGGCATTTCTTTTTTACCGAGTGATTTGCCGTTGAGGAACAATTCGATTTCTTTGCAATTACTGAACACGCGCACGGGAATATTTTTCCCAATTCTGTCCGGCCAATTCCAATGCGGCATGATGTGCAGCACCGGTTTGTCCGTCCACCACGCTTGATAGTAGTAATAAATGTCTTTCGGAAAACCGCACATGTCCATGACGCCGAAATGCGAATTGATGCACGGCCATTTGTAGGGCGTCGGCTCGCCGCGATAATCGAAACCGGTCCAGACAAATCCACCGCTCGTGAACGGATGCGTCGCGTAATACGGCCACCAGCCCCACGGCGGCGCAATGCCGTTCGTCGAGTAAGCGGCGACGTAGCCGTTTGTTTTATCGTCCGCGTAAATGCCGCGCGTCACGCGCGAGCTGGCGACTTCCGTGCCAATCGTCGGCTGCGTCGGAAATTTTTTATGAAAATCGTCAATGTTACCGGTGTGATAATTGAAACCTTGCACATCAATCACCGTGGAAATTCCATTGCCCCAGCCACCATTCATCGCCACGGTGCAAAGGCGCGTCGGGTCGAGTTGATGCGCGAGACCTTGCATTGCGTTGACGGTTTCAATCGCGACTTCGTGCGCTTCGTCCGCATTGGTTTTGCCGCCTTGCAAATAATTCTCCTCGTTTCCAAGCGACCAAATGAAAACGCTCGGATGATTTCGGTCACGAAGAATTTGATTTTTCAATTCGTTCAATTCCCAGGCGTTCGTGTCCATCCGGCGATTTTCATCCATAACGAGCAGGCCGAGCCGGTCGCACGCATCGAGCAATTCCGGCGTCGGCTCGTTATGCGACGTGCGAATGGCGTTGCAGCCTAGCTCTTTCAATTTCGCGACGCGCCAATATTGCAGCGCATCTGGAATTGCCGAGCCGACACCCGCATGGTCTTGATGATTGCAAGTGCCTTTGATTTCGTAAAGTTTGCCGTTCAGTAAAAATCCTTTGTTAGCGTCGAACGCGATGGTGCGAATGCCGAATTCGGTTTCATTGTAATTTAAAAATGATCCAACGATAACATTTGAACTCCACAGCCAAGTTTTCAGCTTATAAAGTTTTGGCGATTCAGGTGACCATAATTCATAATTTGAAATAGACATTGTGTTTGTAATTTCAATTTCAGATTGAGGAGGAATAGTTACCGATACACGGAGTGGATTAATTGAATCTGAAGAAAATTGAGAATATAATACGACGACGTTCTCGGGGTTTGTTAAATCATTTCTTAAGCGTGTTTGAATATGCAGTTTTGCCGGGCCGCTTGGAATATTGTTGCTAAATTCACTCCATACAAAAATTCCATCCGGCGCAATCGCAATCGGTGAAGTTTTTTCCAGCCACACATGACGATAAATTCCCGCGCCTTCGTAAAACCAGCCTTCGAATCTTGAAGCGTCCACGCGCACGACCAAAACATTCTTCCCGCCGTAATTGGCAAATTGGCTGATGTCGTAACGGAAGCTGCTGTAACCGCTCAAATGTCGTCCGAGACAATGGCCGTTGAGCCAGACGAGTGAATTGCGATAAACGCCGTCGAAATCGAGCCACAGAATTTTTCCTTTGTCGCCCGCGGGCAAATCAAATTCTTTGCGATACCAGCCGATACTGTTTTGCGGGAAACCGGGACCAATCGCCTTGAAACCATGTTTCACGTCAGCTTTTTCATCGAACGGCAAGCCGACCGCCCAATCGTCCGGCAAATTTAATTTCCACCATTTGCTGTCGTCGAAATTCGATTGCACAAATGAAACGCCACTGCCCAAATCTCCGGCGGTCGGATCAATGTGCGTCGCATCGCCGGTGACCAGATTTCCTTCCTTGCCAATTTCGTTCAATTTGGTCTTCGCCAAATCGGAAACTTCAGGATAATCAAAATTTGTTCCGGCATCCGGCGCATCGCCCAAATGAAATTTCCAGCCGAAATCCATCAACAACTTTTCTCTCGGCGACGTTTGCGGTTCTGTCGCGAACAAATTTGTTGCAAAAAATAAAATGGCGATTACCGGAAAAAATAAAGTTCGTCGCATAATTGGAATTTAATTTATCGCCGATTTGAAGCGGCGTCCGCAAGCAAAACCGCGTAATCCTTTCGGGCTATTTCAAAAGCGCGGCGATGATTCCATCCGTCGTGTGCGTTTTAGCTTCGACATTTGGGTCGAGCTTCAGCGCGCGAATGGCTTTGCTGGTTTCGGGCCCGATGCTGGCGATTTTCATTTTCGGAAATTGTTTCAATAACTTTGGCAAATCAAATCGCTTGTGAAAAAATTCCAGCGTCGAGCTGCTCGTGAACGTAATCCAATCCGCGCCGTGTTCGACGAAATTTTTTGCCACGCCGAAAAAATCTTCCGTCTCGGCGACGGTTTTGTAGACGCCGATGTCGTCCACGATTGCGCCGAATTCTTCCAGCGCGAGCGGCAAATCGGGGTTCGCGTCTTCGGCGCGAAGCAAACAAATTTTTTCATTTTCGATACTGCCGAGTTTCGTAAGTGCTTCGGCGATTTTGCGTCCGACAAATTCTTCAGGCATCGCATCCACTTGCAAATGCAATTCGCGCAGCGTTGCGGCGGTGCGCGGGCCGACGGCGGCAATTTTTGCGCCGCCGATGTCACGCAAATCGTGGAAACGTTTAAAAAACAAATCAAAAAAAGATTTCACGCCGTTCGCGCTCGTGAAAATCAGCCAGTCATAGGAATTTAATTCGAGCAGCGCGTCAACGATGTCTTCGCGTCGCGTCGGCGGAACGGTTTTGATTGCCGGAATTTCCAAAACCTCCGCGCCAAGTTCGGAAAGTTTTTGCAAAAATTCCGTCGCCTGTCCGCGCGCGCGGGTGACGACAATTCGTTTGCCGGACAGCGGGCGATTTTCCGACCAATTCAATTTTCCGCGCAGTTTGACGACGTCGCCAATGACCGTGAGCGCGGGCGGCGAAATTTTTTCTTTGGCGGCGAGTTTGGCAATGGTCGCGAGCGTGCCGGAAATGGATTTTTGTTTTCCTTGCGTGCCGGATTCGACGATGGCGACGGGAATTTCCGGCGACATTCCGTGCGCGATGAGCGATTTTGTCCAGTCGTCGAGATTTTCGGTGCCCATGAGAACAATTTTTGTTCCGGGAATTTTTGCGATTTGTTCGTAACGCAAATTAGTTTTGGCGTCGCCGGAATTTTCGTGGCCGGTGAAGACGGTGAAGCTGGAGCAAAAATCGCGATGAGTGAGCGGAATGCCGGCGTAATTCGGCGCGGCGACAATGGAGGAAACGCCGGGCACGACTTCAAAATAAATTTTCGCCGCGGCGAGTGCTTCGGCTTCTTCGCCGCCGCGACCAAAAATATACGGGTCGCCGCCTTTCAATCGCACGACGGTTTTTCCTTCGCGTGCTTTGGCGATGAGCAATTGATTGATTTGCTCTTGTGAAAATTGCGTTCGTTTGCCGCGGGAAATAATTTCGGCATTTTCGCGCGCGAGCCGGAGCAATTGTGGATTGACGAGCAAATCGTAAATGACGACGTCGGCGCGCTGGAGCAATTCCGCGCCGCGCCGCGTGAGCAGTCCTGCGTCGCCCGGTCCGGCGCCGATGAGATAAACTTTTCCGGCGGATTTCACGCGCACAATTTAGCGAAGCGTGGCGGCAATGGAAGTTGAAGTTTTTTGTCGTGTCCAAAAAATTTACAGTAAGGCCGGAATTGGGACAACGGAGGACAAGTGACTGTGCAACGTCACTTGTTTGCGCGGGAAACACGCAACTTTTATTTTTGACTTTGGCATCGCTGGTGCTAGAGTCGCCATTAAGTTGCGGTTGCGACAGGCAATCAAGTGAACAAATCCGTTATTATATTATAACCCGCCTGTTGTTTTCGTTCA
>JAJPKI010000126.1 GCA_021323835.1 Verrucomicrobiota bacterium
CGAAATTTTTTGCCGAGCGCATCAATTGAAACCACGACCTTTTGCCCTGGCTTCATTTTCTTCAATTGCGATTCTTTGAAGTTCGCCACGACCCAAACTTCCATCGGCACGATTGAAAAAAGCGTCTGGCCGGTTTGCAAATAATCGCCGACTTCGACCTGCTTGCGCGTCACGCGGCCATCGCACGGCGCAAAAATTTTTGTGTAAGACAAATTGAGTTCGGCCTGGTCAACGGCGGTTTTCGATTCACTGACTTGCGAGAAGACGGTTTCTGCTTCGGCTTTCGCCGCTTCCAATTGCGCCTGTGCTTCGGTGATTTTGGATTCGTCCGACGCCGCTTTTTGCTGCGCGGATTCATAATTGGCTTCCGCGGCATCCGCTGCCGTTTTAAATTGCTCGAATTCCTGCTGCGAAATCGTGTTCTGCTTCACCAAATTTTGTGCGCGCTGAAAATTCGCCGCTGCATTTGTCGCCGTCGCGGCAGCAGAAGCGGCGTCCGCTTTAGTTTCTTTCGCGGTCGCTTCCGCCGTCGCCACTTTCACTTCCATCAATTTGTATCCGGCGGTCGCGGCTTTGAAATTGGATTCCTGCGAAGTGTTCGCGGCTTTTTTTTGCGCAAGCGCCGTTGCGTAATCGCGCGGGTCAATTTCTACAAGCAATTGGTTTGATTTGACCAATTGATTATCCAAAACGTAGACGCCTGAAACCTGCCCGGAAATTCTCGGAGCAATGGAAATGATATGACCGGCGATAAACGCATCGTCCGTTTTTTCATGCGTGAGGGCGGAAAATAAAATATCGAGCCCGAAGAAAAACAAAACAGCTAGTGCAATCGCACCCGGAACAATGACGCGCGACGAATTTAATTTCGCGATGTCGAAATTGTTTTTCTTCGGCGCAGGTTGCGCGCCGGCATCTGTTTTTTTCTGCTCCTCCATGGCGATTTACTTTACAGCAAGTTCAGCATTTTCGCGCGGCGCATTTTCAGGTTGGAGATTTTCGCGCGAATGGTCTTTGGCGATGAGCATGTAAATCGAAGGCACGACGAGCAGCGTGAACAGCGTGCCGATGCTCATGCCCGCGACGAGCATGATGCCGATGGAATTGCGCGCCGCGGCGCCCGCGCCGGTGACGAGGATCAGCGGAAAATTTCCGGCGATGGTCGCGGCCGTCGTCATCAGAATCGGGCGCAACCGCAGCAGCGCGCCTTCATGAATCGCCTGAAATTTCGTGCGGCCTTGCAATTGTAATTGGTTCGCAAATTGCACAATCAGAATTCCGTTTTTCGCAATCAAGCCGACGAGCGTAATCAAACCGACTTCGGAATACGTGTTGAGCGTCGTCGTCCAACCGTTTGTGAAAAACGGCATTCCCTGGCCGGGCATTTTCAAGAAAATGAAAACCAGCGCGCCGAAAATTGCCAGCGGCGCGGAACCGGCGAGAATGATGAGCGGGTCGCGGAAGCTGTTGAATTGCGCCGCGAGCACGAGGAAAATCAAAACGAGCGCGAGGATAAAGTTGAGCCAAAATTTGTTGCCTTCTTTTTGCACAAATCGGGAATCGCCCGTGTAATCCAATTTGTAACCGCTCGGCAAAATTTTTGCGCATTCGGCTTGAAGAAAATTCAGCGCGGTGCCCAAAGGCACAATGACCTGGCCGCTCAATTTGACGGAATTCATTTGTTGAAAACGATTCAATGCGCGCGGCGTAACATGATTTGTCAAATATGCAAATGTGCTGACCGGAATCAATTGGTCGCCCGGGCCTTTGACGTAAGTGTTTTCCAATTGATTTGCGTCGAGCCGCGCGCCGCGCTGCAGTTGCGGAATCACTTTGTAACTGCGTCCGGCGAAATCGAACCAGTTCACGTAATTGCCGCCGACGAGCGCGGACAAATCGGAGCCAATGCTTTCCATGTTCAATCCGAGCGCGGCAACTTTGTCGCGGTCAATCATGAGTTCCACTTCCGGCTGGTCAATTTTTGTGTCGAGCATTGGCGGAAACGCGAACATGCCATTCGTCGCGCATACCATTTGAAGTTGTTGCGCGACTTTCAAAATTTCGTCCGGCTCGGCGGTGGATTCCAAAATCAAATTCACCGGCAAAAATTCCGGACCCGTTGGCAGCGGAGGTGGTGTGCCAAGATAAAGTCGAAGGCCGGGAATGTTATTCACCATTCCCTGCACTTGCGGTAAAATTTGAAAGACGCTGCGCTTTCGCTCGCTCCACGGTTTCATCACCATGCCGCCGAAACCGGAATCGGGAAACGTGATTTGAAAAACTTGATACTGTTCCGGCACGCTCATAAATGCCTTGCCGATTTTGTCGGCGTAAAAAGAAGTCTGCTCGATGCTGGCATCCGGCGGCGTGTCCAATGCGCCGAAAATCACGCCCTGGTCTTCTTGCGGCGCAGGTTCGTAGGCTTGCGACGCCATGTAAAACATGGGAAGCATCAACAGCGCGAGGCCAATCCAAATTGTATAAACCAGCGGACGTCGCGCGAGCGTCCCATCGAGCACGCGACCGTAAAAATTTTTGACGCGGTCAAATTGGTGATTGATGCGGCCGGGCAAACCACATTCTTCACGGTCGTGATTCAACAATCGCGATGCCATGACGGGCGACAGCGTGAGCGCGACAATTCCTGAAATAAAAACCGCGCCCACGAGCGTCAGCGCAAATTCATGGAACAGCGAGCCGGTCAATCCGCCTTGAAATGCAATCGGCGCATAAACCGCCGCGAGCGTAATTGTCATCGCGATGATTGGCCCGACCAATTCGCGCGCGCCAAGCAATGCGGCGTCAATTGGCTTCAAGCCTTCGCGCACGTGGCGCTCAACATTTTCGACGACGACAATGGCGTCGTCCACGACAAGTCCGACGGCGAGGACAATTGCCAGCAGCGTCAACAAATTCAGCGTGAAGCCGAAAACTTGCATCAGAAAAACGGCGCCGATGAGTGAAAGTGGAATTGCCACGAGCGGAATCAGCACGGAACGCAGCGAGCCGAGGAAAAGAAAAATCACAATCGAAACGACGATGAGCGTGATGATGAGTGTTTTGACGACTTCGTGCAGCGAATCGGAAATATATTTTGTCGCGTCGTAAGCGACTTTGGCGTTGAGGCCGACGGGCAAATCTTTTTGGATGGATTCCAATTCTTTGCGCACGTTTTTAATCACGTCGAGCGAGTTCGCATTCGGCAAAACCCAAATGCCCATGAATACGGCGCGTTCGCCGCTGAAACGCACTTCGCTGTCGTAATCTTCCGCGCCGAGCACGACGTCCGCCACGTCGCTCAAGCGCACGAGTTGGTCGCCGGTTTGTTTGACAACGAGATTTTTGAATTCCTCCACACTGCGCAAATCGGTGTTCGCGGACAAATTGACCTGCACGAGCGAACCTTTCGTGTGGCCGACGGCGGAAAGAAAATTATTTTGCGCGAGCACTTGTCGGATTTGGTCAGGGCTGATGTTATAAGCCGCGAGCCGGTCGGGCTTCATCCAAATGCGCATCGCAAAAGTTCTGCCGCCGAGTAAATCCGCTTTCTGCACGCCTTCAACCGCCGTCAAACGCGGCTGCACGATGCGCGTGAGATAATCCGTGATTTGATTCGCCTCCAAAATGTCTGACGAGAAACTCAAATAACATGACGCGAACTGCGAATCCGCCGTGACAATCGCGAGCGTGGGAATTTCCGCTTCCGGCGGCAATTGATTTCGCACCTGGTCTACTTTCGAACTGATTTCGCCAAGCGCTTTTTTGGAATCGTAGTTCAGCCGCAAATGCACTGTGATGGTCGAGAGACCGAGCTTGCTCGCAGACTCGATGTAATCAATGCCGTCCGCTTCCGCGATGGCGCGTTCGAGCGGTTGCGTCACGAAACCGCGCACCAAATCCGCGCTCGCGCCGACGTAAACGGTCGTCACGGTGACGGTCGCATTTTCGCTGCGCGGATATTGCCGGATGTTCAGCGAACGAATCGCCTGCAAGCCCGCGAGCAAAATGATGAGGCTTACGACCGTCGCCAAAACGGGACGGCGGATGAATAAATCGGTGAAAGATTTCATCGCGTGAAATTAGCTGTTCGGTGGATGCGGCGTGAGCGAGGGCTTGGGCGAATCTTCGTTGTTGATTTGCACGTTTACGCCGTTGCGCAATTTGAAAATTCCCGAAGACGCAACTTTGTCGCCGGCATTCAAGCCGGACTCAACGCTGATGAAATCGCCTTTGGCAATTCCGGTGCGAACAAATTTTTGCTGCGCGACTAAATTGGTGGAAGCCGTGTTGGTAATTCCAGCTTGGGCTGCGGTCAAAATCACAAAAACCGAATCGCCGAACGGCGCGCGCAAAATGGCGGTCGCGGGAACTGCCAGCACCGGTTTTTCTTCCGGCAATAAAACTTCCGCGCGCACGAACATTCCCGGACGTAACAGTTGCTCCGCGTTCTCAAATTTTGCGCGCACGCGAACACTGCGCGTTGCCATGTCCAAATCGGGATTGATGGCGGCCAATTCGCCTTCGAAATTGTTACTCGGATAACTGTCACTGGTTGCGCGGACTTTCAATCCGGTTTTCAACTGCGACAAATCCTGTTGCGGCAGCGAAAAATCCACGAACACCGATTCAACCGACTGCAACGAAACAATGCCTTTGCCCGCGGCCAGTTGTTCGCCAACGTTGACGAGTCGGATGCCGAGCCTGCCGTCGAACGGCGCGCGAATGGTTTTTTTGTCAATTGTCGCGCGAATTGTATCGGCATTTGCCTGCGCTTGTTTTAGGGCAGCTTCGGCCTGGTCCAATTCCGATTGCGAAACGGTGTTGTCCGCGCGTAATTTTTGCAGCCGTTCTTCGCTGACTTTGGCCCATTCCGTTTGCGCCTCTGCCGCGCGCAATTGCGCGTCTTCGGAGGACGTGTCCATTTTCAAAAGCAAATCGCCTTTGTGAACGCTCACGCCGGATTCAAATTTAATTTCGCTGACGGTGCCCGCAATTTCCGGCGCAACCATCACGCCTTGCTCGGCGGAGACAGAACCCACAGCGGAAAGCGTGCTTTGCCATTTTTGATTTTCCGCGACGGCGCTCGAAATGGTTTCGACTTCCGCCGGCCATTTCATCGCCATCATTTTGCGAATCTGCATCACTTTGATTCCTGCCAGCAGAATCAAAACAAGGATGACGGCACCAATTCCTCCGAAAATTAACTTTTTCATAATTCCTTTAACGGACAGCAGCGTATTGCGGAGACAGCAAAATGTCAAACACTTGTTTTAATTAACTGTTTGAACCGAAGCGCGTTGTTCCATTGCTGAAAATTCTGGAAATTATTTGCTGCGTTTTTGGACCTGGGAATGGCGAACGCTGTAGAGAAAATAAATCGCGATGCCGATGGCCAGCCAGACAATCAGCCGCGCCCACGTATCGGCGGGCAATCCGATGACCATCAGAAAAATGCACGAGCCAATTCCTAATGGCGCGGTCAGCCAAATGAACGGCGTTCGGAACGGACGCTTGATTTGCGGGTCGGTGAAACGCAAAACGAAAACGCCCACGCAAACAATCGCGAACGCCAGCAGCGTCCCGATGGAAACCAATTCGCCGAGCAGACCGATTGGAAAAAGCCCGGCAATGAGCATTGCAATCACGCCGATTAAAAATTGCGCAATCCACGGCGTCCGGAATTTCGGGTGCACGACGCTGAAAACCGGCGGCAGCAAACCGTCCTTGGACATCGTGTAAAAAATTCGAGCCTGTCCGAGCAACAACACGAGAATCACGGATGAAAGCCCCGCAATGGCGCCGATTTTTATGGAATATTCGAGCCAGTGAAGCGACGGGCCGAGGCTGTTGACGGCGACTGCGATGGGCGCGGGAACATTGAGTTGCGAATAATTGACCATGCCCGTCAGCACGAGCGAAACGGCGATGTAAAGAATTGTGCAAATGCCGAGCGAGCCGAGCAACCCGATGGGCATGTCGCGTTGCGGATTTTTTGCTTCCTGCGCGGCGGTGGAAACGGCATCGAATCCGATGTAAGCGAAGAAAATTACCGCCGCGCCGTGAATGACGCCGCGCCAGCCGAAATTTCCGTCCGCATCCACCGGCGGCACAAACGGGTGCCAGTTCGCTTTGTTGATGTAGAAAACGCCGACGCCAATGAACGTTAAAATCACCGCGAGTTTCAATGCGACGATGATGTTGTTGAAATTTGCCGATTCTTTGATGCCGACGATGAGCAGAATCGTAATGACTGCGACGACGAGCATTGCCGGAATATTCAAAATGGCGCCAGTGCTCGTCCAGCCGTGCGCGAACAATTGCCAGATGTTCCACCAGTGCAATCCGGCTTGTGCCGTGTGATTGTAAGGCGCGCTGGTGAACGCGGCGGGAATCGTGATGCCCAAATCTTTCAAAAAAGAAACGACGTAACCCGACCAGCCGACGGCGACGGTTCCGGCAGCGAAAAGATATTCGAGAATCAAATTCCAGCCGATAATCCACGCGACAAATTCGCCGAGCGTCGCGTAACCGTAAGTGTAAGCCGAACCGGACAGCGGAATCATCGAGGCAAATTCGGCATAGCAAAGTCCCGCGAACGCGCAGGCCAAACCGGAAAGGATGAACGAATAAACAATTCCCGGCCCGGCATATTGCGCAGCGGCATGACCGGTGAGCACAAAAATTCCCGCGCCGATGATGGCACCGATGCCGAGCGATGTGAGATTAACGGGGCCGAGCGCGCGTTTGAGTTTTTGGTCTTGCAGCGCTTCTGCCTGCAAATCAGCGACGCGACGCCGGGCGAAAAGATTCATGGACAAAGATTCTTATGCGATTGACCGCCGTGGGCAAGTCGTTTTCAACGGAAATTCCAATGAACAAATTTCATAGGCCGAAGCGTCTTCATTAAAGCAAAATAATTGTCACCTTTTACCGTCCGGCGGCCATTTATATTTGGCAGTTGAAATCCGCCTGACAAATTTTTTACATTTGTTTGTAACAATTTCCGGCGGCGGTTGTTAATATATCGGCAAGCATGAGGCCGCGCTTTAACCAAAGGTCGGTTTCCAAAGGGCAGAAGTCAGAGTCGCATTTTCTGATTTCCGGTGTCCAGCCTTCGTCGTCGGCATTTACGCTCATCGAATTGCTCGTCGTCATCGGCATCATTGCGATTCTGGCGGCGATGGTGCTGGCCGTGACCGCGCGCGCGAAAAATACGGCGAGCAAGGCGACGGACATTAACAATCTCCGGCAAATTATGATTGCGTTGCATAGCTACACGGCTGATAGCGGTGATATTTTGACGCCGCCGAATTGGGACAACGGAGGATTTCACGGCACCGATGGCAACGGGACGTTCACCGGCTGGCTTTACAAACCGGAACCGGACTTGTCGGTTGGCGACACAAATAAATTCAAAGTCAAAACCGGTTTGCTCTGGGACGCGCTGCGCTCCGAGAAAATTTATTTTTGTCCGATGGATAAACCGGCGTTGCCTCACATGTCCGCCAGCCAAGGAGTGGTGATGAATCGCGCGCAACAAATTTCAAGTTACGCGATGAATGGCGCAGTGATTGGATTTAACGGCATGAATTATCCGCCGGTCAAACTGGCGCAAATGCAGCCGACCGATTGCGCGTTTTGGGAGACGGATGAAACCGACCCGTATTATTTCAATGACGGCGCAAATTTTCCCGGCGAAGGCGTCAGCCCGCGGCATTATCAGGGCGGAATTCAGGCGGCGTTTGATACTTCCGTCAGTTATGTGCGGCTTGATAAATGGTATGCAGATGAAGCTGACCCAAATAAAAATCGCCTTTGGTGTTATCCGAATAGCCCGGATGGCCGATAATTTTGAACGGCGCAGCCAAAATTTTGTTGATTAAAAGTCGGCAAATGGTGATTGAACAAATAGCAAAGGATTTTCACGTTTGCGGGTTCAAACGTGCGGAAGGGAAATTATGAAAACCAGTCAAACAAAAGCGAAACAATTGACGGCATTCACATTGCTCGAACTACTCGTCGTTATTGCCATCATCGCAATTCTTGCGGGATTGTTATTGCCCGTCTTGAACCGCGCCAAACGCAAAGCAGCGCAAGCTGCCTGCTTGAATAATCAAAAACAACTTGCGCTCGGTTTGCAAATGTATCGCGGCGATAATGCGGATGCGTTTCCGGGCATTGCGTCGCGTCGCTACGGTTTTCATGGCGAAGACTGGATTTACTGGCGCACAAACACGGCCTATCCGCAATTCAACCAAAGCCCGATTCTGACTTCGATTCCCGGTTTGGCAAAACCGTCCTTACGTTGCCCGTTAGACAAAGAGGATGCCGACCGTCTCAATTTCAATTATGGCGACAACGATGGTCCATATTTGTTTAGTTACAGCTTGACCGGTTACGGATTGGATGCGCCGCTGACGAGTGGAGGCCAAAACATCGGAATGTCTTCCATTGTTTACGTGGACGGTTCCGGCACAACCAACAAATCTCTTTTCAAAGAAGGCAGCGTTAAAAATCCGGTAAATAAAATCATGCTCGCGGAAGAGCCCGGTTCGCTGAATACGAAAGAAAGCGAAGACGGCACTCGTTTGATTTCGGACGGCCGTTGGATTCCCGCGCAAATCAGGACGATGAATTTTACGCCAGACCCGACGACAACGCGGCACGGCGGAAGAGCAGACGTGGCATTTGCCGACGGTCATGCCTATCCCGAGCCGCCGGAATTCACCAGCGACCCTCAAAATTCGGAACCGGATTTGTAAAATTATGAACCGCACAATGAAAATTACTCTGGCGAGCGTCGCGGCATTGGTTCTCATCGCCGCCGTCGTGGCGGTGAAAATGATTTGGTTTCCGTCCGTCAACAATGCGTGGTTTCAACCCGACCGGCAGAAATTACGGCAGGTGCCTGCGGGCAAAGTCATCGTGCGCCGGACGCAATTTCCCGCTGCCTCGCAAAGCGGACAAATGGCTTTGGTCAACAACAAGCGTTTGGTGGGGCGCAATGTGGCGTTCAAAAACATGATGGCCACCGCTTACGGAGAAAATCCCGGCTTCGTCTGGATGCCGCCGGATGCGCCGAAATATAATTTCGATTATCTCGTCACTGCAAATTCTGACGGACAAGGACTTTTGCGCGAAGCCATCCAGAAAAAAACCGGTTACACCGCCAGCAAGGAAATGCATGATGCCGACGTGCTGGCGTTGAAGATTGTCGACCCTTCATTGCCGGGATTTAAAGTCAGCGCCGCGAATGAAAAACAAAATGGCAACGTCAAAGACGGCCGGCTTTATTTCACGCACACGAAACTCAACACCATTGTCGGCGGCCTCGGACAATTTTTAAAAATACCGGTCGTGGACAAAACGGATTTGACAAATTTCTATGATTTTTCCCTGCCGTGGAAAACGGGCATGAACCCGAGTCAATTGTCCCGCGAAGATTTCGATAAAATTCTGAGCGATTGGGGATTGGTTCTGGAAGATGACACTGCTTCGGTCGAAATGCTCGTTGTCAAAAAAGCGAAATAAAATGAAATCGCATCGCGCGGCAATGAGAACACGCGCGTTCACGCTGATGGAACTGCTCGTCGTTATTGCCATCATCGCCATTCTTGCCGCGCTGCTGTTGCCCGCATTGAGCAAAGCCAAGCAACGCGCGTGGACGACGAGTTGCAATTCCAATCTGCATCAAATCGGATTGGCCATGCGCATGTATGCGGATGAAAACACCGAGTTGTATCCCGAATCCGGCGGCAACATTTATTGGGACGCTGTTGATGCGACCACAAAAAAGCAAAGCTGGATGCAACAAATCGCGCGCTACGTTGGAAATACAAACGCGTTCAATTGTCCGGGCAACGTGCAATTGCCGTCGGAATTGCAAGGGCCGTTCAATTATTTCAACAGTTGTAACGCCGCATACATCGCAGCGGAAAACGAGTTCGCACCTGTTCGCAGCACAGCAATTATGTTTCCATCTGCGTTCGTTCTTGGCGGCGACACGGCAGGCGTGAAAGGCGGACGGATTATTTTTGACCCGCTTGATGCGGACAAAGATGATTACACGCAGAATTGCGTCGGTGGCGCGGCGGACGATTCGCTGACCGAGTTCTGGCAAATTCACAGCAAGGGCCAGAACGTGATGTTCGCCGACGGTCATTCCAAGTGGTATAAAATTTTCAATCCCGGTGAAATGACCTTCAGCTACAATGTCATGACCAATTGGACAAGTCCGTTTTGAATCACCCCGGCGGCCAGTTCATGTGCCGTCCGCCAAGAATGTGACAGTGCAAATGCGGAACCGTTTCGCCGCCGTTTGCGCCGTTGTTGATGACGAGCCGGTAGCCGTCGTCCAATCGAAGTTTCTCCGCGACTTCAGCAGCCTTGAGCAGCAAATGTCCAAGCAATTGTTTGTCATCGGATTTTGCTTCGGCAATTCGCGGAATCACTTTTTTTGGAAAAATCAAAACGTGCGTGGGCGCTTGCGGATTGATGTCGCGGATGGCGAGCACCATGCCGTCTTCATAAACAATTTGCGCGGGAATTTCGCGCGCGACAATTTTTTCGAACAAGGTTTTGCTCATGTAAAACTTTTTACACGGATTTCACCGGTCACCACAAATTATTCAACGACCAACGCGCAATCATTTTCTTCCACGCTCAAACAACCGCGCAGATATTCGACGATTTGTTCCTGCATTTTTTCGCAGCGGCCGCTCCAGCGTTGCGCGCCGGCAAGTTGCTTGACGCAGCCGCGCAATCCGCGAAAGCGCAGCACACGCGGCGAGCGTTGAAGTTGGTTGCGCAATTCATCTCGCAGGCGCGGAAAAAATAAAA
Organism: Verrucomicrobiota bacterium; assembly: GCA_021323835.1. GTDB lineage: Bacteria > Verrucomicrobiota > Verrucomicrobiia > Limisphaerales > UBA11358 > UBA11358. The sequence continues at coordinate 10,840 of JAJPKI010000126.1, forward strand.
GCTCGAAACTGCCGGACGTTTCGCGCGCAATCAGCCGCAAATCCATTTCAATCATTTCCGGGGACGGCACATCGGCCATGCCCGCGCGAATCGTTAATCCAAAGCCGCGCAAAACTTTTTCGAGCGCGCCGGCAAATTCGCCGACGGTCACAGTTTCACGCGCAAGTTCGGTTTTAAAATAATGAAAAACAGACGCGGCGGCGTGGCGCAACATTTCCTGGTCGAGCAAGCCGGCGGAATTTCCGTGGACTTCGATGCAAATCATTTCGGCGGAGCACGGAATGCTTTCGCCATTGGCGAGTTGAAACATCAGGCAATCGGAATGTAGAGCAATCATTTGGCGGCCTCCAATTTTTTGACTTCCTGCACAAAATCGGTCGCCTCCTGAAATCTTCGATACACACTGGCAAAGCGGACATAGGCGACGTCGTCCAATTCGCGCAGCCCTTCCATGACGAGCTTTCCAATAAATTCGCCAGGCACTTCGCCTTCAAACTTTTCCGTCACAACCGCGACAATGTGGTCCACTAAATCTTCCATCGCCTTGGGACTGACCGGACGTTTCTGGCAGGCTTTTTTGATTCCGCTCAAAAGTTTTTCACGGGAAAATTCTTCGCGACGCGCGTCACGTTTCAAAACCATCAAGCCTTCATGTTCAACTTCTTCGTAAGTGGTGAAACGATGATGACATTTTTCACATTCGCGACGGCGGCGAATGGTTGCGCCCTCGCGCGAAGAGCGAGAATCAATGACTTTATCTTCCTGACAGCCGCA
>JAJPKI010000295.1 GCA_021323835.1 Verrucomicrobiota bacterium
GTCGGCCCGACGTGATTGTAAACGACATCGAGAATCGTTGCGAGCCCGCGGGCGTGACACGCGTCCACAAATGTCTTCAGTCCGTCCGGCCCGCCGTAAGCGTGATGCGGCGCGAACAAATCCACGCCGTCGTAACCCCAATTATGGTCGCCGGAAAATTCTGCGACCGGCATGACTTCGACATGCGTGACGCCAAGCTCGACGAGATGGTCGAGTTTGGTAATTGCGGATTCAAACGTGCCTTCCGGCGCGAACGTTCCGACGTGCAATTCGTAAATAATGCCAGATGCAAGCGGTGGCGCTTGAAAATGTTTGTCTGTCCATTTGAAATCGCCGTGATTTACGACGCGTGAAAGTCCATGAATGCCATTTGGCTGAAATAAAGAGCGCGGGTCGGGAAATGGGCCTTGGCTGTCGAGGAGAAAACCGTAATCGTCGCCAGGTTTGGCGGAAACTTCCGCTGACCAGAAACCATTTGTGTCGCGCTTCATTGGAAATTTTTTCTTTCCGAGTTGAAGCTCGGCTTTTTTCGGCAATGGCGCCCAAACGCGAAATGTCATTCAATCTCCTTTCACCAGCAATGCGACTGGAAATTTTTTAAATAAATTCGCAACAGCAATTTCGCCGTTGAAATTATCGCCTGAAAATTCGTCGCGCCAAGTTCCAGTCGACAATTTCAATTTCGTATCGCCCCAATCACCTTTCAATTCGAGCAAAAACCGTGGAATGACGGCAATAATTTCCTCGCCGCGAATGAATCCAAAAAAATGATTCGCTTTATTGCCCGTTGCCGTCAGCGGCTCGTAATTTCCCGCGAATGCTTTTTCTTTTTGTGCTCGCAACCCGAGCGTTTTCTGAATCAACCACAATTTCGGCAGACCGGAATTGCGACGTTTCCAAATTTGCTCCGGTGAAAGATTTTTGGTTTCGTCGAACAATCGTCGGCGAATTTCATAGTCCACCAATCGCCGGTTGTCCGGGTCAACAAGACTAAAATCCCAAATTTCATTTCCCTGATAAATGTCCGGCACGCCCGGCGCGGTCAATTTGACTAGCGTTTGCGCGAGCGAATTGATTTGTGCAGCTTCAGCGAGCGATGAAATAAATTGCGCCAAATCGTTCGTGAAATTTTTGTCCGCGAGCGTCGCTTCGACAAAATGTTTCAACGCTGAATCGTATTCGGAATTGCGTTTATTCCAATCCGTGTGCTGCTTCGCCTCGCACGACGCTTTTTCCATGAACGCAAAAATCCGTTCGAGCGAAATCGGCCACGCGCCGACGAGCGTTTGATAAAACAAATATTCCATGTTGCGGTCGGGAAAATTGTTTTGGCGATGGCGCTCGTTCATGCGCGACCAGCGCAAAACGGTTTCGCGCCAATGTTCTGGAATTTCTGAAAGCAAATTCATCCGCGCGCGAACATCTTCGCTTTTTTTTGTGTCGTGCGTGGAACTGCAAAGCATCGAAGCCGGCCAGCGCGATTGTTGCTGCGCGCAAAATTCGTGGAATTCTTCCACGCTCACGCCGAATTTTCCCGGGTCGCCGCCAACTTCATTTATCGAGGCAAACCAATTCAGGCAATAAAATGCCGTGTCTTCAACACCTTTGGCCATCGCCGGGCTGGTCAATTGTTGGAAACGCGCAACAAATTCATTTTCCAATTCGCCGCGGAAAAGCAGGAGCATCAGGCCGCTCAAAAATTCAAAAATGTCCGCCGGCAAATCGACGCGCAATTCTTTTGCTTTGACGGCGGCTTCTTTGATGTAACGCGCATCATTTTCGCTGATAAAATTTTCTTCAGGCCGAACGTAAGTGCGATAAACGGGAAAGCTCGCGGCAAATTCAATCAATGCATCGCGAAATTGTTCGCGCAAAAAATTTTGATATGCCGGATGTTTTGCTGCGATTTGCAAAAGCATTTCTACAAGACGATTTACTTCAGTCGTGAACAGCGTTTTCAAAACCAAAACTTTTTTTTCTTGAACCGATTTGCAGGCATCGGTCGTTTCGCCGGTGAATTCGGAATAAAAATTGACGAGCGCATCCTTATTTTTTGTCTCGATGAAAAGTCCGTTCGTTTGATTTAGAAAATCGTAGCCGACGGTTCCTTGCACCGGCCAATCCGCCGGAATTTCTTCTTTCGGCTGCAAAATCTTTTCGACGACGATCCATAAATCCGGCGCGAGCGAACGCAACCGTTCCAGATATTTTTTTGGCTCGCGCAAGCCGTCGGGATGGTCAATGCGCAAGCCGTCAAGCCAGCCGCGTTCAATCCATTTGCGCAGCAGCGCGTGCGTGTCGTTGAAAATTTTTTCGTCTTCAATGCGCACAGCGGCGAGCGTGCTGACGGCGAAAAAGCGGCGATAATTTAATTTCTCGTCGCCTTCCCAATGTGGCGCAAGAACGTAATGCTGCCGGTCGAGCAATGTGCGCAATGAAAAATCTTCGGGAATGGAATTTGTAGCAACGGGAAATTCGTGCTCGTAATATTTTAAAAAGAATTCGCCATGTTCGGTGCGTAATTGCAATTCGTATTTCGCAAAAACACTTTCCAATTTGTCGCCGAGAAACGGCACGAGAATTTTTCCTTGCAGTTTCGGCTCGGCCGGATGCCAATTGATGTCGAAGTAATCGGCGAATTTACTCGCGCGGCCGTTTTTTAAAACGTCCCACCACCAAACATTTTCCTGCGTGCCGATGCCCATGTGATTGGGAACGATATCGAGAATCAAACCCATTTTGTATTCGTGCAACGTGGCGACAAAACTTTCCAAATCTTTTTCCGTTCCGATTTCGGGATTCAATTGGCCGTAATCGCAAACATCGTAGCCGTGAACGCTGTGGGCGCGCGCTTTGAAAAGCGGCGAGGCGTAAATGTGCGAAATGCCAAGCGCGGAAAAATACGGCACGAGCGCCAGCGCATCGCGCAGACGAAAATGTTCGTGAAATTGCAACCGATAAGTTGCACGCGGTCTTTGCGGACGGCCACCAGTTGTTCTCGCAGGGTTTTCGGAAGTGCTCGTCATTCTACGGTTCTTCAGGTTTCAAATCGGGCATGAAATTCAGCCGTTCGCCGAGCATTTGAAAATTTTCAATCCAGGTTTTTGACTCGGAATCGTCCCGCCGTTGCATTTCGGGAAGAATCGTGGCGGCGATTTGATAAAATGTGTTTTGCGGTTTCCATAAATTTACCTCGAACGGCAGCAATTGAAGCAGCCCGGCGGAATCGGTGAGGCTGCGCAGCGTGTTGAGATTTTCCGGTTCGCGCAAAAATTGTTCGCTCAGCCGGTCAAAATGTTTTTTCGCGGCGTAGGCCAAATCGTCGTGTTCAACGGCCACACTTGTGGAACGAATTTCGTTGAGCAAACTTTTGATGCGCTCGGCGTCGAGATGACCATTTTCAAATTGCTTTCGCAATTCGCTGTTGAGAACAAATTCCGTCGCAGGTGCGAGCGCATTGAGCGGCGGCGCGTAAATATCCTTGAGAAACCGCGTCAACGGCGCGAAACGGTCAGTGAGCGCGCGATAGGAATTATGAATTTCGTCGCGTGTCGCGGCGAGAATTTGGTTAAGCACTTTGCGTTGCTCGTCGCGAAATAAATTTTTCAACGAGTAATGCGTTGAACCGAAATTCCGGTCGAGTAACCGGATTAATTCCGAAAAATCCGCGCGCTCGAACGCCGTGCGCGCTTCTTCAACCAATTTTTTATAATCATCGTCGTTTTGAAAATGGCGGACGCCGCAATTTAAATTGTGGTCACCCAAATGAATCACCATGTAAGTCAGCAAATCCGATGCGCGCGTGATGGTGAACACGACCTTGGCGCGGCCAAGCGCGAGCCGCGCGTTGCCGACGGTGAAAAGCTGGCGGTCTTCCTGAATGATTTTGTAGGAATGGATTTGCGCTTCGGCCGGATACGATTCAAAAAGCGAACTGATGGCAAAATGCGCGGCAAAACTTTCGCGCGTCATCACGGCGGGCTTGGCAAAATTTTCGTAAATAAAGCGGCCGTTTTGATTTCCGGCAATGTTGCTTTTCGCGCCTTCCAAAATTTTCAAAAAACCTTCCTCGAGATTTTCCGCGTTCGATTCGCCGGCCAGTTGCAGCGCGCGCGCGGCGTATTGAATGACCTGCGTCGTTTCAATCCCCGAAATTTCATCGAAGAACCAGCCGCAACTCGTGAACATCAGCATTGCGTGCCGTTGCATTTCCAAAAGGCGAAGAACGTTGACCTGCTCGTCTTCTTTTAATTCGCGTATGCCGTGTTTTGTAAAAAATTTCAGAAGATTTTCGAGGGAGTGGTCAAGAATCACAGTGATGTAATCGTCGCGCGCCGCCCATGGGTCGCGTAAAAACTCCTTCGCTTTTGTTTCGTAAATCGGCGCGAGTTTATCGCGCAACCAATCGAGCGCATTTCGCAATGGCTCGCGCCATTGCTGGTTCCAACCGCCATGGCCGCCGGAATTACAGCCGCAATCGCGCTTCCAGCGGTCAACGCCGTGCGAACAACTCCACGCACTCGGCTGATGAATTTCGACTTCATGCGACGGCGGATTTTTTTCGAGAAATTCCCCGTAAATCGTCAGCTTCGCTTCGTTGCTTTTTTCAATTTGGTCGAGCGCATAGGCGAGCGCCATGTCGCCGTAACGGAAATGATGGCCGTAAGATTCGCCGTCGGTCGCGACGTTGACGATTCCTTCGCGTTCGCCAAATGCGCCGAGCAGGCGTTTCGACAATTCTTCGCCGCTCATCAACAATTGTTCAAACGCAATCGCCTTTGCAATCACGCCGTCGTAAAAAAAGACGGAAATCGAACGGCCTTCAGGCAATTTCACCAGATACGGTTTGGTCGTGTCAATTTGCGCGCCGTTCACGTCCTGCCAATCGGATTTTTCTCCAAGCGTGCGGACGCGGCTGGCTTGATACGGCGAAAGAATCGTAAATTTAATTCCGTATTGCGCCAGCACGTCGAGCGTTTCGTTGTTGGCGGCGGTTTCCGGGAGCCACATGCCTTCCGGTTTGCGACCAAAGCGCGATTCGAAATCGTAAATGCCCCAAATCGTTTGCGTGTGTTTGTCGCGCGTGTTCGCCAGCGGCATAATCATGTGGTTGAAACATTGCGCCAGCGCCGAACCGTGGCCGGAAAATCGTTCGCGACTTTTTTTATCGGCGTCCACGATGGCCTGATGCACGTCGGGCATTTTATCTTTCAACCACGACAGCAGCGTCGGGCCGAAATTAAAA
>JAJPKI010000227.1 GCA_021323835.1 Verrucomicrobiota bacterium
GGCGTGGGAATCGAACCGCGCACACCCCAAAATTTCACGCGCGTCATGACCGGATGAAAGCATTTTACAGGGTTTTCGTAAAAGAAAAAATGGAGAGCAATTTAGGCTTGCCGGGTCGTAGCTCAAGCGAAGACTGGTGGGTTGGGAGAGACTCGAACTCTCGACCAATGCCTTAAAAGGGCACTGCTCTACCGACTGAGCTACCAACCCGCCAAAGACAATCATCTTAATTCACCCAAGCCGTCGCGCAAGATTTTTCGAGCGCATTACGGCACAACCACGCGCAATTTTTTGCGTTCGACCGAAAATGTCGCCGGCAAATGGCCAATCCACTCGCCGTCCAATTCAAACGCCGCCGACGAATCGCTCGACAATTCAAATTTTTCCGCGCGCAAACAAACCGCCTGATTTTTCGGTAATTTCCCGAACGCCAACAAATTTGGAATGATGCGCACGAGCGCGAACCAATTTGTTTTTGGAAAAATGCAAATCTCTAAAAGTCCATCATGCAATTCGGCTGCGGGAAAAATCCGAAATGTGCCGCCGTAAAATTTTCCGTTGCCGACTAGAACCAATTCGCCGGAATAATTTTGGCCGTTGGCCAAAACTTTGATTTGCGGTTTCTTCTCGCGCAATGCTTTCAGTCCGGCGACCACATACGCGAGCGGACCAATTTTTTTCTTCACCGAGAAATCTACCAGTTCAATTGCCCGCGCATCCAACCCCGCGCCGCCCATTTGCGCAAAATAATTTTTTTTGCAGACACCATCTTTTGAAAATTTTACCGACGGCAAATCTATTTTCATTTCGCGTCCATTCTGCAAAACGTGCCACGCGCGCTCGACGTTCAGTGGAATTTTCAATTCACGCGCAAAGACATTCACCGTTCCCAGCGGCAAAATTCCGAGTCGCGCTTTTTCAAAACCATTCGGCGCATCGCCGATGCCGTTCAGCACTTCGTTCACCGTGCCATCACCACCCGCCGCGACAATTAAATCGAATCCTGCTACGACTGCTTCCGCGGCCAATCGGCGCGCGTCACCAGCCGCCGCCGTCGCTTTGAGCGCCGACTGGCCGCCAATCTCGTCGAGATGATGACGAAAGTGCCGCGCCTTATTGCCGCGAGCAGCTGGATTGAAAATGACGCAAATGCGCACGCCAAAAATTTAGCCGCAAGAGAACGCAAAGAACACGAAAGAATTTTCATCTGCGCGTTTTTGCGGCGATTCAATTGCATTGCGTTCGCAAGAAAACTTTTAGAAACTTGTGGCGATGGAAAATCCGTTGAACAAACTGAAAATTCCGAAATGGCCGTTTTTACTGGCGCAAATTCTTTTGCTCGGTTTCGCCTATTTCTTCGTTTGGCTTTCGCCGCATCCGATTGCACAATGGGAAATCATCGCGTGTTTTGCCGCCGCGACGGTCGGTGTGATTGTTGGAATTTTGCCGTTCGTTTTAGATTATCGCGTCATGGGAAAATTCATCGAAGCTGAAGCGCTTGGTGAAGTTGCCGACAAAATCCAAAATCTCAAGGTCGTTGCCACGCAAATTTCTTCCGCCACAAACGAATGGCTGAACGTCCACACGCAGGCCGAAAAAATTTCCAACGGCGCGAAAGAGATTTCCGACCGCATGGGTGAAGAAGTCCGGCAATTTTCCGACTTCATGCAAAAAATGAACGACAGCGAAAAAGCGGCGCTGCGTCTCGACGCGGAAAAATTACGCCGCGCGGAAGGCGATTGGCTGCAAACGCTCGTGCATATTTTGGACCACATTTACGCGCTGTCTTCTGCTGCCGCGCGTTCCGGCAAACCGGAACTGGCTGCGCAAATTGAAAATTTCCAAAATGCCTGCCGCGGCACTGCGCGTCGCATTGGACTTGTGCCTTTTCTCGCCGCGCCGGGCGAAAAACTCGACCCGCAAAAACATCAAGCCGCGAACGAAAATGAAACGGACGAAGGCGCGGTTGTTTCTGAAACTCTCGCGAGCGGTTACACGTTTCAAGGAAAATTGGTGCGGCCTGCGCTCGTTAAATTGCGCGCAGCCGCTGAAGAACCGGCGCCTTCCGAAACCGCCGTGCCGGAAAGCGAAACTCCCGAAGAACAGCTTCGGTTGCAGTGATTAAATTTTCGCCGTTTGGTTTGCCGCGAGGAAATGCAGCCAGCAATTTTTGACAGGCCGCGAATAAATTTTTTCCAAAGCCCGGGCGTAAAGCGTCAATTGCGGCGAATAAAATTTCATTTTGTCGCCGGTTTCATTTGCTTGAACATTGTCCGTTTTGAAATCCGCAATCCAAATTTCTTCCGGCAACAACACGACCAAATCCGCGACGCCTTGCACGACCACAAATTCATTTTCCAAATTTGCGGCTGATTTCGTTCCAAGAATTTCGTCCAATTCGCGCTGCGAAAATTTGGCCGTGAACGGCAGTTCGCGGTGGACGAATTTTTTTTGCAGCATAATTTTCCCGCCGATTTCGGAATTCCAAAACGCGGCAATATTTTTCAAGTCCAAAACGTCGCGCTCTTCGCGCGACAAATAATTTTCCTCTTCCAATCGCGCGGCTTCTGCTTCCAGAGATTTCAAATCCGTTCCGCTTTCAAAATCAAAATGCTGCAGAAATTTATGCGCCGCCGTTCCCGCGTCCGCCGCATTTAATTTCCGCTTTCCGCTTTCCGCTTTCCGGCTTTGAAAAATTTGACCGGCTTCTTCCAATTCCAAATTCGCTTCGCGTCGCAAAACCGTCACGGAAGATTTGGCGGCGCGCTTTGTGGCTGCGTCGAATTTGTATTTCCAATTCAGAAGGTCGCGCAATTTATTTTTGACCGCGCTGCTCAACGGGCTGGTGCTTTGAACCGGCAATCGGCAATCGGCAATCGGCAATTCTTTTAATTCTTCATCGCCCACAATTCGCCGGCGCATATTTGGCCATTCGCCTTGCGCTCCGTTTTTACTTTGAACCCTGAACCCAATGCCAATCCAATCCAAAAAACTTCTTGCCGACAAAATTTCGCGTTCCGATGGCACGGAATTATTTTCAAAAAAATTCTCCCATTTCTTTTCGGAAATACCGCCGCACAAAATCAAATGGTCGCGCGCGCGTGTCAGCGCGACGTAAAGCAGCCGCAATTCTTCGCCGCGCAATTCGCGCTTTTGATTTTTTTGCGCCAGCCAATACGACAGGCTCGGATAACGCCCGCCGGCACTTGGCGGTTTCACGCGCGGGCACAATCCGAATTGCTCGTCCAAAATGATTTCACCGCGCAAATCCTGTTCGTTGAAATTCTTCCCCAAATCCGCGAGCGCGACGACGGGAAATTCCAAACCTTTGCTTTGATGAATGCTCATCAGCCGCACCGCATTTTCTTCCGCCACCAGCGCAACTTCCGGCTCGGCTTCAATTTCTCGCTGCGCTTCGATGAATTTTAAAAAACGGAAGAGTCCTTGCAGTTGAAATTCATCAAATTTTTCCGCCAGATGCAAAAATCGTTGGACATTCGCAAATTTCTGCGCGCCGCGCGATTGCGCTTTCAGCCAATCGGCATAATGCGTTTCATCCAAAATTTCTTCGAGGCATTGCGACAATGAAGATTGCCGCACCAGTTTTCGCCAGCGGGAAAATCTTTTCAAAAAATTTTCAATTTTGGCGCAAGTTTCTTTTTTAAGTTTTGAATTTTGAACTTTGTTGAGCGCGAACCAAAATTTCCCGTCGCGCTGAAGCAAACGGATTTCCGCCAATTCATCCAACGAGCAACCGACGAGCGGCGAACGCAAAAGGGCGATGAGCGGAACGTCTTGTAGCGGATTGTCCAGCAATTGCAGCAGGCACAACAAATCGGAAATCTCGCTGCTGTCGTAAAATCCGCCGCGGGCGATGAGCAGCGGAATTTTTAGTTGCTCAAATTGTTTGGCGAAAATTTCCGCTTTGCCGCGCGGCGAGCGCAAAAGAATTGCCATGTCGCACCAATCGCGTCCGGAATTTTTCAATTTTTGCAAATGCAACGCCAGCATTCGCGCTTCTTTTTCGGATTCTTCCAAATCCGCAATTTCATCGCCGCCATTTTCATTTTCGGAATTGTCGTTACGATTGTTTTTAAAGCGCAAAAAAAATTCAACTTGGGGCTCATTTTCGATGGGGCGAGCGTCTTCGCGAGTCGATTTTAGCTTTGCTTCATCGTCATAATTCACACCGCCAATTTCCTCGCGCATCAGCGGCGTGAAAAGCGAATTGACGAAATCTAGAATCTTTTCGCGACTGCGAAAATTTTCCGCGAGCGGAATTGTTTGACCGTTTTGGCCTCGCCAATTCTGCGCGTAATCGCGGAAAATTTTCGGGTCAGCAAGACGAAAGCGATAAATGCTCTGCTTCACGTCGCCAACTAGAAAACGATTTGCATTTTCGCCTTCGCGCGCGAGCGCGGAAATGATTTTGTCCTGCGCGGCGTTGATGTCCTGATATTCGTCCACGAAAACGAAACGCAATTTTTTGCACCATCGTTCAGCGATTTCTGTAGGTTTTTCAGTTTCAAAATTCCAAAGCAGTTTCAGCAAAAATTGCTCGAGGTCGTGAAAATCCAAAACGCCGTCGCTGTGTTTGCGTTCTGAAAAATTTTCGGAAAATTCTTTCGCCAGCAGTAAAAGCGTTTTCATGTGACCGCGAATCCAATTCCAATCTTCGGCCAACGGGTCGGATTTTTCAGTAGCAAGGAGTGAATTGAAAAGTTTTGCGTCGTCAAAAAAAACCTTCAGCGGCTCGCGTAACGTGGTGAATTTTCTCGCCGGATAATTTTCTTTGCCGTCGGCGGCGAGAACTTTTTGAAACAGTTCCGGCGATTTGATTTTTTGCAAAATTTCCAAACATTCGGCGGCTTTAACATTTGCGCCGCGCAAATTTTCCAGCAATGGCGTCCATTCTTCGCAAAAATCTGAAATCGCTTCTTCAAACCATTTGCGCCATTGAATTGGTTCGCTGGAAGAAAAAATTTCGATTTGTTCCCCCAACCATTTGTCGGCGTCAGCGCGCGTTTGAATGTAATTGTGCAATCGCCAAATCAATTTGCGAATGCCGTCATCGCGGCCGCTGCCGTAAATTTTGATTAAATCCTGAACGGCCAAAGAAAACTCATCACCGTTTTCGTAATGCGAATTAAAAATTTCCTCGAGCGCTTCATCGGCAAGCAATCGCGTTTGGCCTTCGTCCAAAATGGAAATGTGCGGGTCGAGTCCCAGCTCGTGAAAATGCTCGCGCACGAGCTTGAAACAAAAACTGTGCAGCGTGCCGATGTGCGCGGCGTCGAACAGTGCCAATTGCTCCGCGAAATGCGAATCGGATTTTTCCTGCGAAATTTTTTCCAGCGCGGCGCGAAGGCGCTGTTTCATTTCCTTTGCCGCGGCTTCGGTGAACGTGACGATTAAAATTTCATCAAGCGAAACGCGTTCGTCGCAAATTAAATTCACGCAGCGCGCTACGAGCGTGTGGGTTTTGCCCGTGCCCGCGCCGGCCATGACCAAAACATTTCCGCGCGCTTCGACCGCGCGTTGTTGCGCTTCGGTAAGATTATTTTTTTCTGATGCCAAGGCTGCAAGTTTCGGGTTTCGGTTCGCAAGTTTCAAGTTTTCAGCGTGAACAAAAACATTTATCGTGCGCGCATGGCAGAAGGTTTGCGGCTCAAAGACCAGCCCGCCAGCGAGCGTCCGCGCGAACGACTCGCCGCGCTTGGCGCCGACGCGTTGAGCAACGCGGAGTTAATTGCCATTTTGTTGCGAACGGGTTTGAAGGGCGCGAATGCCGTTGAAGTCGGACGGCAATTGCTTCAAAAATTCGGAACGTTGCAATCATTGGCACGCGCATCCGTTGCCGATTTGCAAAAGGTCAAAGGCATTGGACGCGATAAAGCGGTGACGCTCGTCGCGGCATTTTCGCTGGCGAGCAAAATGGCGAAAGAATTGCAGGACGAATCACCCTTGCTCGACAATCCGCAAACCATCGCGGAATTGTTGCGCGCGCGAAATCTGTTCAAGAACGTCGAGACGCTGCAAGTGCTGCTGCTCAACACGCGACATAAATTGATTCGCGTTGAGGAAATTACCGATGGCACAATTGACACGCTGCTCGTGCATCCGCGCGAAGTTTTCAAAAGTGCGATTGCATCAAATGCGGCGGCAATTGTTTTGGCGCACAATCATCCCAGTGGCGACCCCACGCCGAGCGAGGCAGACATCAAAGTGACGCGCGACATCATTCGCGCCGGCCAACTTTTGAAAATTGACGTGCTCGACCACATCATCATCGGCCGCGCGACGGCGGAACGCGCGAAAGATTATTCGTCGTTGCGTGAATTGGGATATTTTTATGCCTGAATTGATTCACAAAACCGCCATCATTCATCCGAAAGCGAAATTGGACGCGAGCGTTCGCGTCGGGCCATTTGCTGTGATTGACGAAGGCGTTGAACTTGGCGCGAATTGCATCGTCGGGCCGCATGTTTATTTGACCGGACAGACGAAAATTGGCGTGAACAATTCGTTTCATGCAGGTTGCGTTATTGGCGATGCGCCGCAGGATTTGAAATATAAAAATGAGCCGACGTGTTTGCGCATCGGCGACGGGAATGTTTTTCGCGAGCACGTCACGATTCACCGCTCGAACAAATTGGAAGAAGACACGGTTATCGGTTCGAACAATTTTCTGATGGCCAATTCGCACGTCGCGCATAATTGCCAACTTGGGAACAACATCATCATCGTGAATGGCGCATTACTCGCCGGGCATGTCACCGTTCAAGACCGCGCATTTATTTCCGGCAATTGTCTCATCCATCAGTTCACACGCATCGGCACACTGGCGATGATGCAAGGCGGTTCGGCCATCAGCAAAGATTTGCCGCCATTTTGCGTGGCACTGCGCGACAATGAAATGTGCGGATTAAATGTCGTCGGTTTGAGGCGCGCAAATGTTTCGGCGCAGGAACGCGCGGAATTAAAACGGCTTTATCATTTGTTATTTCGAGGCAGTAAAAATTTCCACGATGCTTTGGCCGAAGCAAAACGAGAATTCGCCAGCGCGTCGGCAAAAATTCTGCTAGAATTTGTGGCAAACGCAAAACGCGGAGTGTGCGCGGACGTTGGCCGCGATTTGAACAGCAACGAATAGAAAGGACGCATGTTATATAAAATCATTGGAACGGACGGCAAAGAATACGGGCCGGTGACGACGGACGTATTGCATCAATGGATTGCGCAAGGCCGCGTCAATGCGCAGACGCGCGCGCTGTCGGAAAATGCGACCGACTGGCAATTACTCGGTTCGCTTCCCGAATTTGCCATTCATTTTGCGCCGTCAACGCCGCAGCAAATCCAGCCGCTGAAACAGGTCGCCGGCACAAATGGATGCGCCATTGCCGGTTTGATTTGCGGTATTTTATCGCTGGTCTTTTGTTGGTGTTGCGGCGGATTTCCATTCAACATCGCGGGACTCATTTGTTCGCTTATCGGTTTTTCGCAAATCAATCGCACGCAGCAGGAAGGTCGCGCGCTGGCAGTGACGGGAATTATTTTATCCGCCATCAGTTTTTTAATTTTCTTAATTTTGCTGGCGAGCGGAAACGCGCACGTCCGGTTTAACGGCCAATCTTTTTAAATGTCCGCGGCTCAATCCATACCGCCGAAAATAAAATCCGCGCCGTCGCTCGGATTTTTTGCGGTGGCGATTTTAATCGCCGTGCTGATTGGCGGCACGGCGGTCGTTTTTTTCTTTAATCCAAGTCGCTATGGTTTTTATCCGGTTTGCCAATTTCATCAATTGACGGGACTGAATTGTCCGGGTTGCGGCGCGACGCGGTCGTTTTACGCGTTGCTGCATGGAAATTTTTTGCTCGCGCTCAAGGACAATGCGCTTTTTGTTTGTTCATTTTTTGGCGGCGCCATTTGTAGCGGTGTTTTTGCGTTTAAAAAATGGCGCAAGCCGGAAACGGTTTTCTTTTTTTCGCCGAAATGGGTTTGGACATTTCTCACAATTGCAATTGCGTTTTCCATTTTGCGAAATTTGCCGGCGTTTTCATTTCTTTCGCCGTAAATCCGGCGCCGTGGACTCCGCCCCGGCTCATTTTTCGCTTTTGCGAATTGGCGCGCTGGTGTTCAATCTTGAGTTATGAGTCAAACTCATCCATTAACGACAACGGCATTTGAACTTCCGGGTTATCGCGTGACGAAATCTTTTGGCGTGGTGCGCGGCATCATCGTGCGCTCGCGCTCCATCATCGGCAATTTTGGCGCGAGTATCCAAAGCATTTTCGGCGGCAACATTTCGCTCTACACTGATTTATGCGAACGCGCACGCGAAGACACTTTTAATTTGATGCTCACGCACGCCGGACAGCTTGGCGCGAACGCCGTCATCGGCGTGCGTTACGATGCGACGGAAATTGCGCCGGGGATAACCGAGGTTCTTTGCTACGGGACGGCGGTGTTCGTGGAACACGCGCCGGAATGAGTTTTCCAATTTCGAATGACGCCATCCAATTGCCCGCTTTGACAAGCAAGCCACCCTGCCTTATCTGAGACTAAGGCCGGTGAGTTGTCGTTTGAGCGGGCGGAACGCATTAACAGCAAATAAA
>JAJPKI010000214.1 GCA_021323835.1 Verrucomicrobiota bacterium
AAATTCCAAGGCACAAGGGAATGGAAACGTGGCAGTCGCCGACTTGCGACGCATAAACTGTTTCCGGCTGTTTGCGCCATGCATAATAAATCGCGAGCACGGCGTTCGGCAAAACTGTAATCCAGCCGCTGACCCAGCCAAAATGGTCTTTGACGAAACCTTGATGGACGTAATTGTGCACCCAATTCACCAGCCAGTCCGTGCTGACATAAATCGCATACGCGCCGACGGCGAGCAGAGACAAATCCAGCGGTAACATCCAGCCAATCATCGAACGGCCTTGCCGCACGTTTGATTTCATCACTTCAAAAACGTGGAAGCATTGCCAAAATAAAAACAATCCGACGAGCACAAGGCCGTCGTTGAAATTTAAACTGCCTTTTCGTCCGAGCGCCCAAACCGCGCCGGTAAAAAATAAAACAGCTGTGAGCGTGAGCAATAGCGACAGCCGATTTAATTCGTGAGTTTTACCGGCGACTGCATTCGTTGATTTTTTCTTTGGCGAATTTTTTCCGTCGCCTTTTGCTTTGGAAGGCAAAACTTTTATCCCTAAAAAAATTGCGGGCAAACCCAGCACCAGCGTCATATCAGTGACGTTATTGACCAAATTATTATTCGCGATATCCGCGCCGCCAAATCCATTGATGCCATAAATGAATGCAAGAATCAAATTGCCCATGCCCGAGCAATACGGCATGACCAATGTGCCGAGGACCGTGCCTTCGAAGCCGCGTCCGCTCATCGCTTCGAGCCGCCAAATCATCAGGAACGACGCCGCAATGAATAGCGCGACAAAGAGCCACGGCGTCCAATTGCCTTGCGCCTGAATCCAATGGATGAATGGATTTGCCACGCGCGAAGTTTAATTGAAAAATTTTCCGGCGCGAATTTTTTTAGCGCCGCGTTTTGGCAAATAAAATCAGGGGCGTTGAATTTTCTTTCGCAACGCGCCATCCTGTGTTACAGAATTCTCATGCGCAAAGTCCTTGGAACACTCCTTGCCATTTGGATTTGCGGCTTTCTCGCCGCAATCGGCGCGGAACAATATTCATTGGCGGATGGAACGACTGTAAGTGGCGAAATTATTACTGTGGACGCCAGCGGCGTGATGTTCAAGACCGGCCCGGACACTTACACTGAAAAAATGCCTTGGACGAAATTTTCGCAGGATGGGCTAAAACAACTCGCGCAGAATCCAAAAGCGCAACCGTTCGCCGAGCCATTTATCGAGCCGCCACCGGTCGCTGCGAAAGCGCAAATCAACATCAACGCCGTTCCTCGCCTCGCAAATCCCGCGTCCGGCTCATTGTTCGGGGCGCTGTTCACTTCGTCCGTCGGTATCGTCATGTTGCTGTTGATTTATGCGGCAAATATTTTTGCCGGATACGAGGTCGCCGTTTTTCGCGCGCGACCAATCGGAATGGGCATTGGACTTGCCGCTGTCATTCCAATTATTGGGCCAATTATTTTGATTTCGATGCCGACCGTTCTGCAAACGGCGCCGGTGGAAGAAATTCCCCTCGCGACAGAACCGCCTCCGGAGCCGCATCGCTTTACAGTTGGAACGCCTGCGCCGGCATACACGCCGCCGCCTGCCGCTGCGCCAATGGCCGCGCCGATTGAGCGAGAAGAAATTCAAATTGTTGCCAGCGGATTTTCCGGCGCGCCGCCGCCGAAAGATGAAAGTGCGCAAGTGGAAGTTTTTCAACGCGGACAATTCATGTTCAACCGCCGGTTTTTTGAAACAAAATTTCCCGGCTTCTTCAGCATTGCGCGTCCTGAAGCCGACCGCGGGAAAATTTTGACCGTGAAAACTCCCGGCTCGCTGCTCAATGTCGAACGCATTTCCCGCATCAGCGCCAACGATGCGCATTTTGAAGTCGTGCAAGGCGGCGAACGTCAGGAAATCATGGTGCCATTTTCCGACATCCAGCAAATTCAACTCAAACAAAAATCTTGAAATATCGGACGATTCTCATGTTTGGCGCGCCCGGTTCCGGCAAAGGCACGCATGGTCGCGCGCTCGGCGCCATTCCCGGATTTTTTCACTGCGCATGCGGCGATGTTTTCCGCGGACTCCGGCCTGAAAGCGAACTTGGACAAGTTTTCATCGAGCACACCAGTCGCGGACAACTCGTGCCCGACGCGCCGACAATTGAACTTTGGCGTAAAATCATTGATGCCAGCACGCAACTGGGACGATTTCATCCCGACACCGATACACTGGTGCTCGATGGCATCCCGCGCAATTTGCATCAGGCCGAAATGCTGCGCGACACACTCGACGTTGTCGCCATTCTTTATCTGACTTCCAAGAAAAAGGAAAATCTCATCAACCGGATGCAACGCCGCGCACTCAAGGACAACCGGTTGGACGACGCGAACCTGGACGTGATTCGCGAGCGCTTGAAAGTCTACGAAAAAGAAACCAAACCGGTTTTAAATTTCTACGGAAAGAAATTGGTCCACAAAATCAATACTGACGACAGGCCCGCCGAAACCTTTCTGAAAATTCTTAAACAAGTCGTCAAAGTAAAATGATTTTCTGTTTTTGATTTCCGATTGCTGGAGACGGCAGGCTTGCGCCCGAATCAAAAATCAAAAATCATCATTTCGGAATGAGAATCGTTTTCATGGGCACAGCGGAATTGTCCTGCGCCAGTCTGGAAAAATTGGCGGCGGACAAATTTTTTTCCGTCGTCGCCGTCGTCACGCAGCCGGACAAGCCCAAGGGCAGAGATTTAAAATTGCAGGCGTCGCCGGTAAAAATCCTCGCGCAGAAATTGAATCTGCCCATTTTGCAGCCGGCGAAAGCGCGTGACGAACAATTCGTTGCGCAATTGCGCAAATTGCAGCCGGATTTGATTGTCGTCGTCGCCTACGGACAAATTTTGCCGCAAGCCATTTTGGATTTGCCAAAATTCGGCTGCGTGAATGTTCACACATCGCTGCTGCCGAAATATCGCGGCGCGGCGCCGATTCAACGGGCAATTGCCGACGGCGAAACCGAAACCGGCGTGACCATCATGAAAATGGATGCCGGACTCGATACTGGTGAAATCATTTCGCAAGCGCGCACGCCGATTTTGCCGGAGGACAATTCGCAAACGCTTCACGATAAACTGGCGCAACTCGGCGCGGAATTATTGGTTGAAACAATTCCAGATTACGTCGCCGGAAAAATCCTGCCGAAACCGCAGCCAGCCGAAGGCGTGAGTTACGCGGCGAAAATAAAAAAAGAAGACGGCAAGATTGACTGGAACGAACCGGCGGAGAAAATTCTAAATCGGCTGCGCGCGTTCACGCCATGGCCGGGAATTTTTGCTTTTGTGAAAAACAATTTGCTGAAGATTTGGAAAATGGAAATCGTCGAGCGTTCCGGCAACATCGGAGAAATTTTATCGGCGGATAAACATGGAATTGTCGTCGCCTGCGGAAAAAAATCTTTGCGGATTTTGGAATTGCAGCGCGAAGGCGGGCGGCGCATGACCGCGCAGGAATTTCTCGCGGGAAATCCGTTGAAGACCGGTGATAATTGGGGTTGATTACATCCAGCCGAGGCTTTGCGCAATTTCCACGAATGCGTAGGCAATTGCACCGCTAATGGGCAGCGTCAAAATCCACGCCCAAAGAATTCTTTCGATGACGACAAGCTTCAGGGCGTTGAAACTTTTCGCCGCGCCGACGCCCATGATGGAAGTAGTGATGGCATGCGTCGTGGAAACCGGCATTCCGAAATGGGTTGCGACAGATAAAATAGTCGCGCTGGTCGTTTCCGCGGCAAAGCCGTGAACGGGATGAAGTTTCACCATTTTATGACCGAGCGTTTTTATAATTCTCCAACCGCCGACGGCCGTGCCCGCGCACATCGTCAGCGAACAAACGACGACAATCCATTTGGCGATATGCAATTGTTCGCCAGACGCTAGTTGCGGCGCGCGAAGAAAATGCAGCCAGTCGGGCAAATTATCAAATGCGCCGCCCGTCGTGCCGGTGAACAAAGCCAGCGCAATCACGCCCATTGTTTTTGTCGCATCGTTGGTGCCATGCGCAAATCCCATGTAGCCGGAACTGAATAATTGCAGCACGCCGAACGTTTTGTTCACGGTGACTGGACGCCAGTTGCGCAACAGAAAATACAAAAGCGCCATAACAAGAAATCCGAGAACTAATCCGCAGAGCGGCGACGAAATCATCGGCAGGATGACTTTCCAAAGGATGCCCTGGCTTTTCCACCAATGTTCACTGCTGGGCACCGACCAGATAAGCGCGTGAAAATCGTTGTGAGCCGCGGCAAATCCCGCGCCGCACAATCCGCCAATTAGCGCGTGGGATGAACTTGAAGGCATTCCAAACCACCACGTCAATAGATTCCAAATAATCGCTGCAAACAAAGCGCAAAGCAGAACTTGAGAGGTGGCAACTTCCGCTTTCAAAATTCCGCCGTAAACTGTTTTTGCGACAGCCAGGCCAAAAAATCCGCCAACAAGGTTTGTTACCGCGGCGAGCAGAACAGCTTGGCGCGGTGAAAGCACTTTCGTGGCGATGACCGTGGCGATGGAATTGGCCGTGTCATGAAAGCCGTTGATGAAGGTGAAAATCAACGCCGCGATGATGACGAAGATGATAAGCGTCAGCACAGGTCAGGAATTTTTGAGGACGATTTGCATTACGACGTTGCCCACATCGCGGCAACGGTCCACGACTTTTTCAATCAATTCATAAAGGTCGCGAATAGCAATTGCCTTAAGGGCGGTGTGTTTGCCGCTATAAAGGTCGCGCAGCAAATCCATCATCAACTTGTCCGCCTCGCCTTCGACGTATTGCAGCCGGTCATTAAGAGTTTTAACTTTTTCCAACTCGTTCA
This sequence comes from Verrucomicrobiota bacterium, assembly GCA_021323835.1. GTDB lineage: Bacteria > Verrucomicrobiota > Verrucomicrobiia > Limisphaerales > UBA11358 > UBA11358. The sequence goes on from JAJPKI010000214.1 coordinate 4,868, forward strand.
TTTGATGAAGTAGTTTGACCATCGCGAGAACTTCATCAGCGGCTTTGAGCATCATTTCCGCCTGGCGCGCCAAATCCATTCCTTCCAAATGCGGCGCGGCGATAAGAAAACGTTCGGCGACCTTTTCCGCCGTCTTGGGAATTTTGTAAAGCCCGCGCGCCAGCGCTTCAATGTCTTCGCGCTCGATGCCAGTAACAAATGTCTTTACCAACTCGGTGCTGATTTGCTCGGCAATTTGTTTTTCCTTGCGACGGGCGAGAACCAATTCATCCATTTTTTTGGAATCGTTCGGCGATTTAATGATTTCAACCGTGAGGCGGACGCAATTGTGCGTTTCCTGCGCCGCCGCATCGAGGAGTTTCAAAAATTTATCGCCTTTGCCGAAGAATTGTTGGAGCGAGAACATGCAGCAAGTTTGCACGAACGCTTTTTGAAATGCAAAAATTACCTGCCGTAAATCGGTCAGGAATTTTTTGCGCCCGGATGCCGGATGTCCTGCGCTTCACAAAGGTAAACGACGTCTTCCGCAATGTTTTTTGCGTGGTCGGCGATGCGTTCCAAACTTTTCGCGGCGACAATCCAATGCAGGCAACGGCCAATAGTGTTTGGATTTTCAATCATGTGCTGCGTGAGCACGGCGTGCATTTCACGATTAAGCGCGTCCACTTCCTTGTCACGCGGAATAATAGCTCGCGCTGCCGTAGGGTCGCGCTGGACAAACGAATCGAGCGAGTCCTTGACCATTTGCAGCGACATGCCGGCGAGCCTGGGCAAATCCAAATTGATTTTCACCGGCGGTTCTTGTGACAAATCGCGCGCGCGCTTGGCGATTTTTGTCGCTTCATCACCGATGCGTTCGAGATTTTGCGAAATTTTCATGGCGACGGTAACGAGACGTAAATTCGTGGCGAGCGGCGCTTTCGTTAAAAGCTGAATTGCCATTTCGTCAATTTCCACTTCGAATTTATCAATCACGTCGTCGTCCGTGCGGACTTTCATCGCGAGCGCGGCGTTGCGTTGCATGAGCGCGGTGACGGCATCGTTGACGGAGGCTTCGGCGCGGCTGGCCATCGTCAGCAGTTTCTGCCGCAGCTCGTCTAGGCCCATTTCAAAATGATTGTCCATAAATTGATTTCAAATTAGCTCAACCGAATCGTCCCGTCACATAGTCTTCCGTGCGTTTGTTTGCTGGGCTCGTGAAAATTTTTGTTGTCGGGCCGAATTCCACCAATTCACCCATGTAAAAAAATGCAGTGAAATCGGAAGCTCGGGCGGCTTGCTGCATATTGTGAGTTACGATGACGATGGTGTAATCTTTTTTGAGCGTCAAAATCAAGTCTTCGATTTTTGAAGTCGCCAGCGGGTCGAGCGCGGATGCCGGTTCGTCCATCAACAAAACTTCCGGCTGCACGGCGAGCGCGCGGGCGATGCAGAGGCGTTGTTGTTGTCCGCCCGATAAACTGATTGCCGGCGCGCTCAAGCGGTCTTTCACTTCGTCCCACAATGCGGCCATGCGCAGCGATTGTTCCGTGCGTTCGGAAAGAATTTTTTTGTCGCGAATTCCATTTAAGCGCAAACCGACGGTGACATTTTCGTTAATGGACATCGTCGGAAATGGATTTGATTTTTGAAAAACCATGCCGACGCGGCGGCGGACGACGACCGGCTGAACATTTTTTGAATAAATATCGTCGCCGAATAATTTAATTTCACCTTCCATTCGCGCATCCGGATTCAACTCGTGCATCCGGTTGATGGCGCGGAGAAAAGTGGATTTGCCGCAGCCGCTGGGCCCGATGATTGCCGTTACCGCGCGCGCGGCGATGTCGAGGGAAACATTTTTGACCGCCTCATTTTTGCCGAAATAAACTGACAAATTTTTTACAGTCAGCGCGGCGGAATTATTTTGGTTGTCAGCCATGATTAAATTTTTGCTTTGAACCGGTCGCGGGTCAAAAAGCGCACGCCGATGTTGATGGCCAGCACGAGCAAAAGCAAGACGAGCGCGCCTGCCCAGGCCTGCCGGCGCCAATCATCGTAAGGCGATTTGGCGTATTCAAAAATTTGCAGCGGCAATGCGGCGATTGGCTCGGTCAATTTGCGCGCCCAGCCGAGATTGCCAAACGCGGTGAACATGAGCGGCGCGGTTTCGCCGGCGACGCGCGCGAGCGCGAGCAAGACGCCGGTGACAATTCCTTTCAGCGCCGTGCGGATGACGATTTGCACAATCGTGCGCCATTTGGCGATGCCGAGCGCGAGCGACGCTTCGCGATAACCGGCAGGAACAAGCTGCAACACTTCTTCCGTCGTGCGCATGACCAGCGGAATCATCATTAAGCCGAGCACGACTCCGCCCGCCAGCGCGGAAAAACCCGGCAGATGCGGCGCGACCAACAATCCGTAGACGACAATTCCCCACGTGATGGACGGCACGCCGTTCAAAATGTCCGCGGCGAAACGAATCCACCAATTTAATTTCGAGCCGCCGTATTCGGAAAGATAAACGCCGCCGAGCACGCCGATGGGCACGCCGATGAGCGCGGCTTCGCCGAGCAAAATAAAAGTTCCGGCAATCGCGTTGGCCATGCCGCCGCCGATTTCGCCGACGGGTTTAGGCAATTGCGTGAAAAATGCCCAATTGATGGATGTGAAACCTTCCTTGAGCAAATGATAAAATACCAAAACGAGCGGCGTCACGACGAGGATGGCGCACGCGAAAGTAATTACGCGCATCAGCACGTCTTTGAATTGCCGCCAGTTGTGATTGGGTGCGGTCATTTAATTTTGTGGCTTCACGCTCGGGCCGGCGAACGTTTTCAAAAGCAATTGGGCAAAAATATTTACGACTAAAGTTACGCCGAGCAGAACGAGGCCGAGTTCGAACAACGCGCTGTAATATAAATCGCCGGTCGCCTCAGTAAATTCATTAGCAATGGTGCTGGCGAGCGTCGCGCCGGGCGAGAACAACGAGGGAACGATTTGTGCGATGTTGCCAATGACGAGCGTGACGGCCATTGTTTCGCCGAGGGCGCGGCCAAGCCCAAGAATCACCGCGCCGAAAATTCCTTTTTTGGCGTAACTCAAAACAGCAATGCGTGTAACTTCCCAACGCGTTGCGCCGAGTGCATAAGCGGCTTCACGTTGCAAGCCGGGAACGCTGCGCAAAATTTCGCGAGAAACGGAAGTGATAATCGGGACAATCATGATGGCGAGAATCATTCCCGCTGCCAAAATGCACGGACCATAATCGGGACCTTTGAAGAGTGGCAGGAAGCCGAGCGTTCCGCGCATTGCGGGAAAAAGATGCGCATGCAGCCACGGAACCATCACGGACAATCCCCAAAAGCCGAGAATGACGCTAGGAATTGCCGCGAGCAATTCGATGAACATGATGAGCGGCTGGCGTAGCCACAGCGGCGCAAGTTCGGTGAGATAAACCGCCGTCGCAACGCTAATTGGCACGGCGATAATGAGCGCGATAAGTGAAGAGACAACTGTTCCAAAAATGACCGGCAGCGCGCCGTAAATGTCGTTGACCGGGTCCCAATCGCTGGAAATTAAAAAGCGCCAGCCGAATTTTTGCATCGCCAGATGCGAACCACTGGCGAGTTCGTAGCCGATGAGCGCGATGAGCACAAAAACGGCGAAGGCCATGGCAAGTGTCAGCCATTTGAACGCGCGGTCGCCGAATTGGCCGGTCGCGGTTGTCATTTTTGTTGTCGCCATGCAGTCGAATTTTTTCTCGCGTCTAAAAATCAAAAGGACGAAGAGCGGGAGGAACGCGCTCTTCGTCCTGCTCACGCCCCACAAAATATCGGGCGGACAGACGAAGTCATTATTTTATTGTGTCGAGCAATTGCAATTCGCGCTGCTGCACGTTGTCCGGCAGCGGGGCGTAATCCAATTGCGACGACAATTTTTGTCCGTCGGTCACGGCCCATTTCAAAAAGGCGACCAGTGGTTTGCCGTGGTCGGCAATTTTTGTCTGCTGATAAACCAGCACCCAGCTCGCGCCGGAAATCGGATAGGATTTGTCGCCGGGCGCGTTGACCATCGAGAAGCGAAAATCCTCAGGGATTTTTGCCGTCGCGAGCGCCGCGCTTACGGAATCTGTCGAAGGCGAAATAAAATTGCCGGTGGAATTTTTCATGTCGGCGTAAGGAATTTTATTTTGGTCGGCGTAAGCCAATTCCGCGTAACCAATCGCGCCGGAAATTTGTTTGACCTGTCCGGCCACGCCTTCGCTGCCTTTCGCCGCGAGGCCGATGCCTGCTGGCCATTTGACCGCCGAGCCTTTGCCGATGCTATCTGCCCAGGCAGGATTCACGACACTCAAATAATCGGTGAAGATGAAACTCGTGCCGCTGCCGTCGGCGCGATGCACTGGCACAATCGCGAGGTCCGGCAAATTGACGCCGGAATTGAGCGCGGCAATTTTCGTGTCGTTCCATTTGGTGATGTTGCCGAGATAAATTGCGGCGAGCGTGTCACCATCCAATTTAATTTTTATGTCGCCCGGCAAATTGTAAATCACCGCGACGCCGCCGGCGACGACGGGGATGTGCAGGATTTTTCCTTTGGCGGTCGCCATTGATTCGTCAGTCATCGGCGCGTCGGACGCGCCGAAGTCCACGGTCTGGCCGAGCAATTGTTTTTGCCCCGCGCCCGAGCCGATGGATTGATAATTGAAGCGGACGTTGGAATCTACTTTGCCATAGGCTTCAAACCATTTAGTGAACGCCGGATAATCGAATGACGAGCCGGCGCCGTTGATGAGTGTTTGTGCTTGTGTGTTAGTCGCAACAAGCGTCGCGGTCGCAGCAACAGCTACAGCGTGGCGTTTGCAGCCAGAAATTGCCGCAACAATTGTTGTCGCCGTGCTAATTCCAAGGATCGAGAGAATTATTTTTTTCATTTTCATAATCAGTTAATCAGTTTATTTCCATAAATCACGTTACAATCCGGTTAAAATTTCCACATCAAGTCGGCCATCGCATGGACCGCTTTGGTGTCCGCGCCGGCCACGGTGGTTGCCCCGGCAACATTTTTATTAATCACGTCGTTGAGATAGCAGGTGAACGAAAACGTGAGCGAATCAAAAATCAAATAATCGAATTTGACT
>JAJPKI010000374.1 GCA_021323835.1 Verrucomicrobiota bacterium
CAGCTCAGGAACCACATGCCGGAGGCGTTCGACGAACTCGAGAGCATTCGCCAGACCCTGGAGAAACATTTCAAAGACGTGCAGGACTTTGAATTCACCATCCAGGAGGGGAAGGTCTTCATGCTCCAGACCCGCAATGGCAAGCGCACCGCCATGGCCGCCCTGAAGTTCTCCATGGACATGGTCAAGGAGAAGCTCATTGATTGGAATACGGCCATCCGCCGCAATCCGGCCGACCAGCTCGACCAATTGCTCGCGCCGATTTTTGATTTGAGCGAAATCAAAAAGGCGAAAGCCATCGCCACCGGTCTTCCGGCCGGTCCGGGCGCGGCGTCGGGGAAAATTTATCTGAACGCCGACCGCGCCGTGCAAGCGGCGGACAAAGGTGAAAAAGTTTTGCTCGTTCGCGTGGAAACCTCGCCGGAAGATTTGCGCGGCATGATTGCGGCGGAAGGAATTCTCACCGCACGCGGCGGCGTGAGCTCGCACGCGGCATTGGTCGCCCGTCAAATGGGCAAGGTCTGCATCTGCGGCGCGAGCGCATTGCACATTGATTACGACAAAAGGACGGTCAGCGTCGGCAGCCAGACTTTTAACGAAGGCGATTTCCTCTCGATTGACGGAACCGCCGGCACCGTTTACGCCGGACAAATTAAAACCGCGCCATCGGAAATTATTTCCGGTTTGATTAATGGCGACAAAGAAGCGCAGAAGACCGAGAAATTCAAAAACTTCGCGCAATTGATGAAATGGTGCGACAAGGCCACGCGCCTGCAAGTCCGCACGAACGCCGACACGCCCGAGCAAACGCGCAACGCCGTTGCGTTCGGCGCCACGGGCATCGGCCTCACGCGCACAGAACACATGTTCTTCGAAGGCGACCGCATTGACGCGATGCGCGAAATGATTCTCGCGGATTCGTTGCAAGCCCGCGAAGCCGCGCTCGCCAAATTGTTGCCGTATCAACGCGAAGATTTCCACGGCATCTTCAAAGCGCTCAAAGGTTTTCCCGCGACGATTCGTTTTCTCGACCCGCCGCTGCACGAATTTTTGCCGCACGCGAAGGAGCAGCAATTGGATTTGTCCAAGAAGCTCGGCATTTCCGTCGAGAAAATCATGCATCGCGTCCACGAATTGCATGAATTCAATCCCATGCTCGGTTTTCGCGGCTGCCGTCTCGGAATCAAATATCCCGAAATCACCCGCATGCAGGCGCGCGCGGTGTTCGAAGCCGCCGCCGATGCGCAACGCGAAGGCATCAAGTGCAAACCGGAAATCATGATTCCGCTCGTCGGTTTCAAGAAAGAATTAGATTTGCAAACGGCGATTGTCCACGAAGTCGCGGCGCAAGTTCAGGCCGAAAAGAAAGTGAAACTGACTTACTCGGTCGGCACGATGATTGAAGTGCCGCGCGGCGCGTTGACGGCGGATGAAATCGCGCAGACGGCGGAATTCTTCAGCTTCGGCACGAACGATTTGACGCAAACCTGCCTCGGCATGAGCCGCGACGATTCCGGCAGTTTCCTGCCGCCGTATGCGGAAGCGGAAATTGTGAAGAAAAATCCGTTCGCCTCGATTGACCAGACCGGCGTCGGCCAGCTCATGGAAATCGCGATTGCGAAAGGCAACAAGACGCGTCCCGGCATCAAGCTCGGCATTTGCGGCGAACACGGCGGCGACCCCGATTCCGTGAAATTCTGCCATCGCATTGGATTGACTTACGTTTCGTGCAGCCCGTTCCGCGTGCCGGTCGCAAGATTGGCCGCAGCGCAAGCGGCGATTGAAGAAAAGCGCAAGGCGAAGAAGAAATAATTAATAGAAATTCAAAATCAAAGCCGTTCTGATTTGTTAGAACGGCTTTTTTGTTTTATTAATTAAGCGCGCCGCGACGAGGTTATTGTATTAAAATGTTCTCTTGATGAGATTTAGGAAGCTGATAAGATACAAATGCTCAGAACATGAAAACGTCATTTCCGAACCAAGGCAGCGCGCATTTTTTAACACTTGCTCGCGATGGAATGACATTAGTTGAGGTGTTGGTATCATTGATAATTGCCACTCTGACGATTGGCGGAATTGTGGGGGGTTATATTTTTTGTTCCACGTCCACGGAAAAAACCGAGTTCGCGCAGTTGGCGAGCGCGAAAGCAATGGAGCGGATTGAAGAAACGCGCAGCGCGATTTGGGACACGGCGAGTTATCCCGTCGTGGATCAATTATTGGCGACGAATTTTCCCGCGACGAATGTTTTGTTGAATATCGTCGGCTCCGGTTCCAGCGGCTCGCTGGCGACGTTGACGACAAGCATTTCTCAAATATCAACGACGCCGCCGTTGAGGCGGGTTCGCGTGGATTGCGCCTGGCAATTTCGAGGAACCGATTGGATGACCAATACGATTGAAACGATTCGCGCTCCCGACCAATGAAACTTTCATTTTCAATCCCGCAGGGACGCCGTGGATTTACTTTGCCGGAGATTCTCATCTCGATTGGCATTTTTCTTTTTATCGTTGCCGGAGTCATTGCCGCAAATTTCTACGGCATGAGGATGTTCCAAAATAACCAGCCGCGGCTGAATGTTTCCGCGTGGTCGCGAAATACACTTGGCAAAATGAGCGAAGAAATCCACGCGTGCAGCGGCGTATCGGTGGGTTATCTCACGAACGGTCAGGTTCTCGGATTCCTGGACGGAGAGACGCAGCAGGGCGTAGGATTGCTCATTTATCCATTCGCCAATAATACGAACAACTACATCGTCTATTACATCAACCCCGCCGACAACACATTTCGTCGTGCAACGGACAAGACAAATTCCGCGGTCATTTTAATTTATTCGGTCACGAATTTAATCGTTTTTGACGCGGAAAATTATTCCGGCGGTGTTCTGACCAACAATTTAAGCAACAAAGTGATTCACATGAAACTTGAAGTAAATCAACCCGGCAGTTTCATGAAAGACCAGAGTTATTACAAACTGGAAACTTCAATCAAGCAACGTGTTGTGCCATGAACGAACACGCTAAAATAAAATCCCGCGGAGAGGCCGGCAGCGCGCTGGTCTTGACGTTGATAATGAGTGCAATTGCACTGGCTTTAGTGGCCAGCGTAATGGTCTGGTCGTCCAGCAACAGCCGTCAGGCTTATCGAACAATTCAATTTACGCGGTCAGTCTCGGCGGCGGAAGCAGCTACTGAAAAAGTGGTCAGCCAAATGACCCGCGACTATCTTTACGGAGGCGAAAGTCTGGTCTCCAACAATTTAAGTTTGTATCGAAACGTTGTGCCGACGACCGCCGATTCCACATATTGGGCCAATTGGCAATTTGACGATGGAAATGGTCAAATTAGTAAGACTTACGTGCAACGCGGCACGGGCACGAGCTTCGTTCAGCTGGGAACAACCTACGCCGGTTTGTCGGGATATGTTTCCACTTACACCATCATTTCCCGCGCCAGCGATTTAGCGAGTCCGCAAAATTTCACCGCCGGAGTGGAGCAACAATTGCAATTGACGAGAATTCCAATTTTTCAATTTGCCATGTATTCTTCGGGCAACATGGAAATCAGTTGTGGACATACATTTACCATCAACGGACGCGTTCATTCCAATGGCATCTTATACGTTGAGCCGGATTCTGCGCTGACATTTGATTCCGGCGTCACAGCGGTCATTACCAACATCTTTCAACGTGACACTGTCGATGGCGACACGCGCGGTGCTCCGGCTGGCTCAGTGGTTTATCAACAGCCGGATTTAAAAATTTCTCCGTATCAGGCTTATACACTTCCCATCGGAGTGAGCAACACGCCGACGGCCGTCCGCGAAATTATTGAACCGCCGCTAGGTGGGGAAGACCCCAATTCGTCATTGGGCAGATTGCGCTACTACAATACGTCAGACATGGTTTTGACCGTTGATGATACGGGCATGAGCGCCGCCAGTGGATACTTTAATCCGGTTCAAACGACAATTCCGCCAAATGAACTGACGAATTTTATTTCTACGACAAGCAGTTTTTGGGACCAGCGCGAAGGCAAAACTGTTAAGCCAATTGATATTAATATTCAGAAATTTACAGCCTGGGATGTCACCAACAGTCATTTGCCAAATTTAAATTCAATTTATGTCGTTGATAATCGCACAACATTGTCCAGCAGCCAGCTTGGTGCTGTTCGTGTGTTTAACGGAGCTACATTGCCCGGAGGCGGTTTGACTGTGGCTACTGGTCGACCGCTTTATGTTCAAGGTGATTACAACCAGCCGAACTCTGCCTTTCTTGGCACGACCAATACTTCCAACACTAGCGCAGCCTCGCTTGTGGCCGATGCAGTTACGTTTCTTTCAGATGCATGGATAGATGGCAATAGCGCTAATAACCGCACCGGATCAGGCAATGGACCCACTGCGGCAAATACTACGGTCAATGCCGCAATTTTGACCGGGGTTGTGGAAACAGCTCCGCAACCGTCTCCGCTCAGCGGTTACAGTGGCGGGATGGAAAATTTTCCACGTTTTCTGGAAGCTTGGGGAAGCACCCACACAAACACCTATAACGGTTCGATGATAAAA
>JAJPKI010000173.1 GCA_021323835.1 Verrucomicrobiota bacterium
ATGGGCGGCGGCTGTCAAAGTCCGGTCGCGGCTTATGCGGAAGTGGACGGCGATAAAATTTTTATGCGCGCGATATCGTTTCGCGATTCGACAATGGTTAAGCGAGGCGAAGGAAAACGGCCAATTGTAGAGGCGACGATTTTAGGGCAGGAAATTGCGGAGCGATTGAAATAAAAGCATTTCCGCGCTGCTTTATGCTTTCGTGTCCTGGCGGTTAAATCGTAAATGACTTGCTAAATGCCGCTGTTGTTTTAAAGTGTGCGGCCAATTTTCATTATGTATTTAAATGGATTTAACGTTCTTCTGGCCGATGCCGCGCCCGCGACGACGACCAGCACTTCGGCTGCTTCCAGCAACGGCGCAGCGAATCAACCGCAGCCCGGCCTTGGCAATTTGCTTATCCCGATGGTGTTGTTTGCGGTTTTGATTTATTTCATGATGATTCGACCGCAATCGCAGCAGCGCAAAAAGCAAATGCAATTGCTTGAAGCGCTGAAAGCCGGCGACAAAGTTGTTACGGCCAGCGGCATCGTCGGCAACGTCATTTCAGTCAAAGACAAAACGATTTCGCTTCGTTCGATGGATGCAAAAATGGAAGTCACGAAATCTTCGGTGACGGAAATTCTTGAACGCGACGGCGAAACCAAATCCGAAAAACCCGCTTAACCGGCCATGAACAAAAACGACCGCTGGAAATTTATATTGGTCATCGCCATTGTCGTCTGGGCGTTGTTGCAAGTTTATCCGCCGACTTCGCGCGATTTGGTCCAGGAATTTTCCAATCATGCTGTAAATCAAGACGCGGCCTTCTCAAACATTCTCGTCCAGGCGCAATCGCTCCAAAAATCCGGCACGAACAGCGAGTTTGCCAATTTGCGCGAAGCTATCGGCACGAATGACATCCAGAAATATTTTTCCTATTCCGAAGCGACAAATGAAGTTGACCCGAACACTTACATTTTAAACCAAATCCAGCGCGAAGCTTCCGGCAAAATCAAACTCGGCCTCGATTTGCAAGGCGGCACGGCGTTCCTCGTCGAGATGGATACGAATGAGCTTGCGGCTTTGAGCGCGGACACAAATCACGTCAATCGTGCGAACGAAACGTCAGCTGCCATTTCGCAAGCGGTTGAAGTCTTGCGCAAACGCGTTGACCAATTTGGCGTGGCCGAGCCGGTGATTCAACCCGCGGGCGCGAACCAGATTTTAATACAATTGCCCGGCCTCGCAGAATCCGCGAAGAACGATGCCAAAACGAACATTCAAAAAGCAGCTTATCTGGAATTCCGGATGTGCAGTGATGATAGTGATGCAATTATTCACGACCATTTGCCGATTCCGCCCGGCTACGAATATTTGAAGCACGTCGTGCCGCAGCCGAATGGACAACCAAAAATTGAGGAAGCCGTCGTAAAGAAAAAAGCAGAAAATGGTTTGGCCGGCGACATCGTAAAAAATGCGTGGATGGGGCGAGACCCTCAATTAGGAAGTCCTGATATTGAATTTGAATTGACCGGCGACGCGGCGAAAAGATTTGCCGATGTCACGACCGAATACCAAAAAGATCCGCAAACCGGCTTTAAACATCGCATGGCCATTATCATGGACGGCCAACTTTACTCCGCTCCAAGCCTCGACCAACCGATTGTCGGCGGAAATGTCCAAATCACCGGACAATTCACCGAAACCGAAGCGCAAAATCTTGCCAGCGTTTTGCAAAATCCATTACGTGCAAAATTGAATATCGTTTATCAACGCGACGTTGCTGCCACGCTTGGCACGGACACAATCAAGCACGGCATTTACGCGTCCATCGCCGCGGTCATTTTCGTTTCGCTGTTCATGCTGCTGTATTATCGGCTCGCCGGTTTGACGGCGAATATCGCGCTCATCGTCAACATCATCATTTTGATGGGCGTCATGTGCAGCGTCGGCACCACGCTCACGCTGCCGGGCATCGCAGGCATCGTGCTCACCATCGGCATGGCCGTGGACGCGAACGTCCTCATTTACGAACGCCTGCGCGAAGAAATCGCAAAAGGCAAATCGCTGCGGGGCGCGATTTCTGCCGGTTATGCGCGCGCGTTTGGAACGATTTTCGATTCGCACGTCACCACGCTCATTTCGTCCATCATTTTGATTTGGAAGGGCACCGGCGAAATCAAAGGCTTCGGCGTGACGCTGACCATCGGTGTCGCTGCGAGTTTGTTCACGGCGCTGGTCGTAACGCGATTGATTTTCAATTTCCTGCTCGACCGCAATTGGCTGAAGTCCATTTACATGATGCACATCATCAAGAGTGCAAAAATTGATTTCATGAAATTTGCGACCCCGCTGGTAATTGCTACATGTTTGTTCTTTATTGCCGGAATCGGCTTCGGCTTCACACGCGGCGATAAACTATTCGGCGTGGATTTTCGAGGCGGTGACAGCACGACATTTAGTTTTGCGCAACAGGTTGAACAAGGCAAAGTCACTTCGGCACTGGCCGGAATTGGAGAAGGAGCAGCGCAGGTCCAATATCAAAAAGATATTTCTACCGGCAAGCAGACATTGAACGTGATAAGCTCAAGCGACTCGTCACGAAAAATCGAGCAAACCTTGGAAACGCAATTTCCTCAAGCGCAATTCCAAGTCGTTGACCGAATGGAAGTCGGCGGTTCCGTCGGCGCGGACGTTCGCAATTCCGCCATCATCGCGTCGCTGCTTGCGATGTTCGGCATTTTGGTCTACGTCGCGTTCCGCTATGAATTTTCGTTCGCCGTCGCTGCAGTCCTTGCCGTCGCGCACGACGTTTTATTCGCCATCGCAGCCTATTGCATTGCCAATGAAATTTCCGGACGCCAATTTAACGCCACCGTCGTCGCCGCCGTGCTGACCATCATCGGCTTTTCCATCAACGACAAAATCGTTGTGTTCGACCGCATCCGCGAAGATTTAAAATTGGGCATGCGCGGCACGTTCCGCGAAATTATCAATCTCGCGCTGAACCAAACTTTGAGCCGCACGATTATCACGAGCGGCACGGTGTTTATTGCCACGTTGTCCTTGTATATCTGGGGCGGCGGCGTCATCAACGATTTCGCCTTCACCTTCCTTGTCGGCATCATCGTCGGCACGTATTCGTCCATCTACATCGCAAGCTGGATTGTTCTGAAATGGCACAAAGGCGAGCGCCCGAAAATCGGCGCGTCGAACGTCGCCATCCAGGGCGCGGAATCCGCGAAAGTTTAATTTTCATTTCGCAAAATTTTTCGTAAGCTCAATCGCGACTAAACGCGATGAACGAAATCACACCGGCCTACTGGATTGGTTTTATCCTTTGCGTTTTATTTTTTCTCGCGCTTGACCTCGGCGTGTTTCATCGCGGTGCACGCGCCGTAAAATTCAAGGAAGCCGCCGCGTGGAGTGCCGTTTGGGTCGCGCTTGCAATGCTGTTTGCCGTCGCGATAAATTTCTGGCGCACGCGCGAAGAAGCCATTCAATTTACTACCGGCTACGTCATCGAACTTTCGCTCTCACTCGATAACATTTTGGTCATGGCACTGATTTTCGCTTATTTCAAAGTTCCCGCCGAACAACAACATCGCCTGTTGTTTTGGGGAATCATCGGTGCGCTCATTATGCGCGGCGCGATGATTGCCGGCGGTGTCGCGCTCATCAATCGCTTCGACTGGATTCTTTACGTCTTCGGAGCATTTCTTGTTTTTGCCGGAATCAAAATGCTCGTTTCAAAAAAAGAAATGGAGCCGGAAAAAAATATCGCGTTGCGAATTGCTAAAAAATTGTTTCCGATTTCGCCAAATTTCGACGGCCAGAAATTTTTTACGAAGCTCGATAATAAATTCGCGCTGACACCGCTCGCGCTCGTGCTGCTGTTGATTGAAACCACCGATTTAATTTTCGCCGTGGATTCCGTGCCTGCCGTTTTTTCCGTCACGCGCAAAGCATTCATCGTTTTCACGTCGAATGTTTTTGCAATTCTCGGATTGCGCTCGATGTATTTTCTGCTCGCAGGCGCGATTGGATATTTTCGTTATTTGAAAATTGGTTTGTCCATCGTGCTTGCATTCATCGGCATCAAAATGTTGCTGTCGCCGCACGACAATTCGCCGAAATGGTTTCAAATTGAAATTCCGACGGCAACATCGCTGCTCATCGTCGCCGCAATTCTTTCAATTTCCATCGTGCTATCCGTCACAGCCGCGCAACGCGAAACTAAAAAATGAAATTCAGATGGTCGCTCGCGCCGTCGCAACCGCTGCTCGCCGGTCAAATTGCGTCGTCGCTAAAAATTTCGCCGCTGCTTGCGCAATGCCTCATCAACCGTGGTTTTAGCGAAATTACCATGATTGAAAATTTTCTCTTGCCGCGGCTCAAAAATCTTACCGACCCGTTTTTGATTCCAAACATGGACAAAGCCATCGAACGATTGCTTCGTGCGCGCGAACAAAATGAACTGCTCGTCATCTTCGGCGATTACGACGTTGACGGCGTAACTTCGACCACGCTGCTCGTCGAAGTATTGCGCCCGCTCGGTTGGCGCGTGGAATTTTATTTGCCCAGTCGCATGGATGAAGGCTACGGCTTGAGCGCTGATGGCGTGGACAATTGCCTGAAAAAGTTTTTACCGGCTGCCGAACGCGAAGGCGTTATCAATTCCAAAACTCTTTTGCTCGCCGTGGATTGCGGTTCAACCGCTGTTGAAACAATTGCCTCGTTGAATTCGCGCGGTGTGGACGTGATTGTTCTCGACCATCACCAGGTTTCGAACCCCGCCCCAAATGCCGTTGCGCTCGTAAATCCGCAATTAGCTGAAAATTTTCGCGAACTTTGCTCCGTCGGGCTGGCTTTCAAATTGGCTCACGCCATTTTGAAACTCGGACGCGAAATGAATTTGCCCGGCGCGGCGGAATTTGATTTGAAACCGCTGCTGGATTTGGTTGCGCTCGGAACCATCGCTGATTTGGTTCCGCTCATCGGCGAAAATCGAATTTTGGTTTCCGCCGGATTGCGACAATTAAACGAAACAAAACGCGCCGGAATTCTTGCGCTAAAATCTGTCGCAAAAATTTCTGACAAAATTGGCGCTTACGAAGTCGGTTTTCAACTCGCGCCGCGATTGAATGCCGCGGGTCGTTTGGAAACCGCCGAAGAATCTTTGCATTTGTTGCTGGCCAAAAATTTGGAGGAGGCCATGCCCATTGCGCAAAATCTGGATTTACGAAATCGCGAGCGGCAAAAAATTGAGAAAACGATTTGCGATGAAGTCATTGGCGTTGTTCGCGCGAAGTTCGATTCGCAAAAACATTTTGTCATCGTCGAAGGGCAATTGCTTTGGCACATTGGCGTCGTCGGCATCGTCGCGTCGCGCGTGCTGCAGGAATTTTATCGCCCGACGATTATCATCGGCGGCGAAAATGGCGAAATGCGCGGCTCTGGTCGCAGCATCGCCGGATTCGATTTGGCAAAAGCGTTGAACGAATGCAAAGAGCATTTGGTTCGGCACGGTGGACACGCGATGGCGGCTGGCTTGAGCATTTTGCCGGACAGAATTGATTTGCTGCGCGAGAAATTGAACGAAATGGCGCGGCGACATTTGAAGCCGGACGATTTACAACCGTCGCTGCGGCTCGACGTGGAAGTTGGTCTGGACGAAATCAATTTTCAAACGCTTGCCGAATTGGAAAAATTGAAACCGCACGGGCAAGGAAATTCCACAATACAATTTTGTGCGCGCAATTTGTCACACGCCAAACCGCTTCAAAAAATGGGCGCACAAAAACAGCACGTCAAAATGTGGGTCAGTGACGGCTTGGCGAATCTCGAAGCAGTTTGGTGGAATGGCGGCGAAAAATCGCTGCCGGTCGGCAAATTTGATTTGGCATTTCAACCGCAAATCAATCAATTCAACGGCAGCCGGACGATTCAACTGAAAGTTTTGGATTGGAAACCCACAAATTAATGCGATGATTGTTTCGGACTTGTGACGGGCGTGGGCGGCGGCGGGGAAACAGGGTCTGGTAGCACTACACTTTGAAAAGAAACTAATTTGTCGTCTTCAAAGCGGAATAAAATTTCTTGGTCTTTGTCGTAGCTGACGACACCCCACAAAAGTAAATCGGCTGCATCCATATTGCCACCGCGAGCAACTTGCCAGATTTCAACTTTCTTATTGTCTTCCATTTTAGTTTCTTCAAGCGACACAGGAACTTTAATAGTCTCAAAACTTTTTTTGAGGTCATCAGGAGTCGAGACTCCAATCTTCAAATTATTGAGTTGTGCTTGATACCGTGTTGCTATTGGCGTTCCCATTTTCCCCGTTCGACCAACAGCGCAACCAGATAAAATAAAAGCTGAAAGGAAACCAACACTAATTAATTGAATGTAAGTTTTCATGCTGATTTTCTGTTGCCTAATTAAGTTTTAATGGCTTTGGCGGTAATTACCAGATTTTTTTCTTCGACTGCGACAATTTGGACTTTAGACTCTCGAAAAATGAATTCGGCAATTCTCGTCGCCGCCGGCAAAGGCACACGCATGGGTTCGGACAAATTGTTCCTCGAACTCGCCGGACGACCGGTTATCGCGCACGCGTGGCAACGATTTAATGATGCGGAGTGCATTGACGAAATTGTTCTGGTCGTGGCCGACGGACGACAAAAAGAATTTGAAAAGCTGGCCGCGCAATTTCATTTAAAAAAGAATTTCAAAATTGTTGTCGGCGGTGCGGAGAGGCAGGATTCGGTTTGGAACGGACTGGAAGCGCTTTCACCAAAAACGGAAATCGTGGCGATTCAAGACGCAGCGCGTCCTTGCACGAGTGAAGAATTGATTGCCGCGACGATTTCTGCCGCGCGCGAAACCGGCGCAGCCGTCGCGGCGCAACCGATTACGGACACGATTAAAGAAACTGCCGATGGCAAAATTATTTCGCGCACGCTTGACCGCTCGAAATTGTGGTCGGTGCAAACGCCACAGACATTTAGCGTGGAGATTATTCGCCGCGCCATTGCAGAAGCGCGAAAGAAAAATTTAATTTTCACCGATGACACGGCGGCGTGCGAATTGATTGGCCAACCAGTGCAATTGGTGCAAAGCAAAACACCGAA
>JAJPKI010000156.1 GCA_021323835.1 Verrucomicrobiota bacterium
GTTGTCACGCCGCCAGCGCCAACGACAAGCGAATACACGATTGTTGCTGGCGATACGCTCGGCAAAATTGCCAAGAGAAATGGCGTAAGTTTGAAAGCGCTCGAAGATGCGAACCCGAATGTTTCGCCGACGAAATTGAAAGTCGGACAAAAGATTCAAATTCCCGCCGGCGGCACGTCTGCTTCGCCGACGACTTCAATGTCAACTGAATCAGCCGCAAATGGTGAAACTTACACCGTCAAATCCGGCGACACGTTGAGCAAGATTGCGAAAGCCAACGGCGTTTCGTTGAAATCGCTCGAAGCCGCGAATCCCAATGTTGACCCGGCGAAAATTAAAGTCGGACAGAAATTGAAATTGCCGGTTAAAGCTGAAGCTCCTGCCGCGCCGACGGTGAATACGCCGCCTGCGGTTACGAGTCCGACGCCGGTCGCTCCCGCTCCAAGCAATCCGCCGACGCAACAATAATTGTCTGGCAGTGCGGATAGTTTTTGAGCGTGACGTGCCATTGGTGGCCGTTTGCAAAATCGTCTGCAAAGACAATGAAAGTCGCAGTCACAACTTTGGCTGTTTGTGTTGCCGCGCTCATCGCGCTGGGATTGGTGATGCTTTACAGCTCCAGCATGACGCAAAGCGGCACGCACGATTTGTTGATGCAAACGATTTGGTGCGCCGCCGGTTTTATCGCATGCGTCATCACGACGACCGTTGATTACAAATGGTTGAAAAAACTCGCCTGGCCGATTTACATTTTGGCAATTCTCGCGCTCGTGGCTGTTTTCGTTCCGCATATCGGCCGCGCCAGCCACGGTGCGCATCGCTGGATTGCTAAATTCGGTTTCACATTTCAACCGTCCGAACTCGGCAAACTCGCGCTTATCATCGCGCTCGCGTGGTATTGCGACCGGTTTCAGCGGCAAATGCAAACGTTCAAGACGGGAATTATTTTTTCCGGTGCAGTCGTCGCGGGAATTCTCGGTCTGATTTTCATTGAACCCGACCGCGGCACGACAATTCTTCTTGCCGCAGTCACTGGAGCGATGCTGATTATCGCCGGCGTTCGCTTTCAACATTTGGCAGTCGCAATCCTTGGTGGCGTTGCGGTTTTGGCGGCTTCACTGTTGCACGATTCCATGCGACAAAATCGCATCAGCGCGTGGCTGCATCCGCAAGACCATCTCAACGGCGCGGCATTGCAGGCGCAGCAGGCGATGATTGGTCTCGGCTCCGGTGGTTGGTTTGGCGTCGGCCTCGGCAACGGCGTTCGCAAATTCGGCTACCTTCCCGAAATTCATACCGATTTTATTTTGGCGAACATCGGCGAAGAATTGGGTTTGGTCGCGACGATGTTAATTGTTCTCACGTTTGTCGTCATCGCCATTTGCGGAATGCGCATCGCTGTGGCCGCGCGCGAACCATTCGGCGCATTTCTCGCTGCGGGAATCACATTTTTAATTTCGCTTCAAGCCGCCATCAACATCGGCGTCGTCACCAGCGCGCTGCCGAACAAAGGATTGCCGCTGCCGTTCATCAGCTACGGCGGTTCAAATCTTTTGGTGATGCTGACGTGCGTTGGAATTTTGTTTAGCGTTGCGCGGCACGCGCCCGCGCGCGAAAAAGTTTCCAAAACTGACGAAGGCGCTGACGAAATCAGCAACAATCCTTTCGCTGCCCGGGCCACGACATGACTGACGCCGCCACAAATCCGCCCTTCGTCGCCATCGCCTGCGGCGGAACGGGCGGACATCTCTTTCCGGGAATTGCCGTCGCCGAAGAATTGAAAAAGCGCGGCTGTAAAATTGCGCTGCTCATTTCGCCAAAAGAAATTGACCAACAAGCCGTGAAATCCGCGAAAGATTTTCAAATTTTCACGCTTCCGGCCGTCGGGTTGCAAAACCGGAATTATTTTTCATTCGCCCTGAGTTTTTGGAAATCGCTCCGTGCCGCAAAAAACATTTTCAAAACGCAAAAACCTGACGCCGTTCTGGCAATGGGTGGATTTACCAGCGCGCCGCCAATTCTCGCCGCGCGGAAATTCGGCGCAAAAACATTTTTACACGAATCGAATACCATCCCCGGTCGCGCGAATCGTTTTCTCGCGCGATTTGTGGATGAAGCATTTATTGGATTTCCCGAGGCCGAATCGCGATTGCGCGCAAAAAAAGTTTCCGTCACTGGCACGCCGGTTCGTCCACAATTCCAGCCGCGCGATGCTGCAACTTGCAGAACTGCTCTCGGCCTTGACCCAAATCTTCCAACAATTCTCGTTGTTGGCGGCAGTCAAGGCGCGAGCGGGCTGAACCACATGATTTTGTCCGCGCTGCCGTTGCTTGCCCAAAAAAAATGGCAATGGCTTCACCTGACCGGCGCGAACGATTTTGAAAAGGTTAAAGCCGCTTATGCTGCAAACAACTTAAAAGCCGTCGTGAAACCGTTTCTTGCCGAAATGGATTTGGCGCTCGGCGCAGCGACGGCTTGCGTCAGTCGTTCCGGCGCGTCGTCGCTTGCTGAAATCGCCGCGATGCGATTGCCATCATTGCTCATTCCATTTCCTGCCGCGGCGGACAATCATCAATTTTTCAACGCGCTCGCATTTGAGAAAACTGGCGCGGCAAAATTATTGGAACAGAAAGATTCCACGCCGGAAAAAGTCGCAGCAATTTTGATTGAACTTGTCGAAAATGATTTAGCACGTTCTGAAATTCAAAATGCGCTTGCGCAATGGCACCAGCCGAAGGCCGCGGAACAGATTGCGGAAAATATTTTGAGCGCGATTACGCAACAACGTGATAAAACTGCGCGTGCGAAATCAAAGACTTGTTCCTGTGGTCACGCGCACGGTTCGGCGAAACATGCGCATTGAATTATGGCGATGACGGCCGACATTTTGGAAATGCCAATACGAAGCAAAAAGGAATTTGCCGGTGAATTAAGCGAATGCGTTTCGCCTGAGACGATTATTCGTCGTGACGAGCCGATGTCGAAACATACGACGCTGCGTGTTGGCGGTCCGGCGGATTTTTACATTGAGCCGGCGGATGAAAAAGATTTGCAGAGCATTCTAAAATTTTGCGGCGCGCACGAAATCAAATTTTTCATTATCGGTCGCGGCTCGAATTTGCTGGTGCGCGATGGCGGATTTCGCGGCGTGGTGATTTGCTTGTCGCAGCCGGAATTTTCCAAAATTGAAATTCGTGACGAGCGAATTTTTTGCGGTGCGGGCGCAAAATTAAAAAATGTCTCGGTCGAGGCGAAGCGGAATAATTTGAGTGGCGTGGAATTTCTCGAAGGTATTCCGGGCAGCATCGGCGGCGCGTTGCGGATGAACGCGGGTGCGATGGGCGGCAGCATGTTCGACGTGGTGGAAAGCCTGCGTTACATGGACCGGGCCGGGCAGGCGCGCGAAGAGGCGGCGGCGGAAGTGAGGGTGGAGTATCGAAGCTGTCCGCTGCTCAAAGAGCACATCGCGCTGGGAGCGGTGTTGAAGGCGCGCCCGGCGTCGCGCGAGGCGGTGGAGCAGCAGATGCTGGCATTCAGCCGGAAGCGATGGGAGTCCCAGCCAGCCGCGCCGAGCGCCGGTTGCATCTTCAAGAATCCGGTGACGATTCCCGCCGGAAAACTGATCGACGAGCTGGGCTTGAAGGGCGCGCGAGTCGGTGATGCCGTCGTTTCCCAGGAACATGGCAATTTCATCATCAATGACGGGCACGCGACCGCGAGGGATGTTTTGGAGCTGATCGAAGTCATCCGGCGCCGGGCGAGGGCGGAGCGCGGCCTCGAGTTGGA
>JAJPKI010000176.1 GCA_021323835.1 Verrucomicrobiota bacterium
TCAAATCGGAATATCAATGACCCTGCTGCGAAGCGTAATTGTCGCCGCGCTCGCCGTCGCCGTCGCGCTGCTGTTGCGGACGCTGATGGCCGACCGTTGCCAAAATATCCGGCGCGGCGCGTGGATTTTATTGCTCGCGCCATATTTTACTCCGGTTTTGCTGACCGGTTACGCTTACGCAAATTTCTCACTGTCTCTGATTCATCATCCGGTTTTCAACACGATGTTTTATTCAGCGCTGCTCTGGTGGAAATTTACGCCGCTCGCCGCCGTTGTTCTTTATTTCACGCCCTCGCCCATTTCGCCTGAAGCCATTCATTGCCGCCGGCTCAATTCGAAAAATTCCAAAATCGCCGAATGGATTTTTTTGATTCGCGCCGGTTGCGCTGGCGGCGCAATCGCGGCGTTTGCAATTGTATTTCTTTGCGCGTTCTCCGAATTTGAGATGGCGTCGCTCATGGTTGTAAAATCCTGGACGGTTTCGCTTTTCGACGCGCACGCCGGCGGATTGGCATTGAGTGAATCGTTGCGCCGTTCTCTCGGTCCGTTTTTATACGAAGCCACGGCAATCGCAACGGCTTTTGTCATGCTCGGCCGGCAAAAAATAATTCCTGCGCAACAAATTGAAGCCGGCAAATGGAGCCGCTGGTTTGCGTGGAGTTATTTGTTGGCCGCATTTATTTTTGTGCTGGCAATTCCCGCCGCGATGATTTTCTGGGGCGCGATTCGCGGATTTGAATTGCTCGCGCAAAATTTTGTTTTGAGCCGTGAAATTCTAGCCAGTCTTTTATTCGCCGCCGGCGCGAGCACATTTGCCGGATTGCTCGCGTTTTGGTTTGGCGCAATTGCTCGCGGTCGAAAAATCATTTCCGTTTTTTGCAAAACATTTCTCATTGCGGCGGTTTTCATCGGATTGTTTGGCCCGCTGGTGTTGTCGCTAACCGTTCTTGCTGCAATTCAAATGCCGGTTCTGATTTTATTTCGCGACACGCCGCTGCCGTTGATATTTACTCTCGGGCTGGTGTTGTTTCCAATGGCGCTGGTGTTGCGGCGCGTGCTTGAATTGACCCGGCCGCAAAGCGCGTTGCATTTGGTCGCGTTGATGGAAAAATCGAGCGCTGCTCGTGAACTGACGTGGCGATTGAGCACGAGCGGAAAATTTTGGACGATGGCTATTTTGTTCGTCTGGGCATTTTGGGATTTAACGGCGTCGGCAATTCTTGCGCCCGTCGGCATGACGCCGGTGACGGTGCGGCTTTACAACTTGATGCACTACGGACAAATCGCGACGCTGTCCGCGATGACTTGTGCGGCGTTTGCCGCGCCGGTAATTGTTTTTTTGCTGGCGCTTGGAACGCGCCGCTGGTGGGCAACACGATGAACAACTTGTGGCAATTGGAAAATGTCGGGCTGGGACAACGAGTGTGCGGCGTGACGCTGCGGATTGAACCCGGCGTCACGGCAGTGCTCGGACATTCCGGCGCGGGAAAAACGTCGCTGCTCAATCTGCTCGTCGGATTTGAAAAACCGGATGCGGGGAAAATTATTTCTGAACTCAATCGCGGCGAGCATCGCGTTCCATTGTTTTGGGTCCCGTCCGATGGCGGTTTGTGGCCGCATTTGACCGCAGCGGAACACATCGCTGCCGTCATGGAGAAAAATGCTGACGGCGAAACAGAATTAAATCGCCGGCTGGAAGAATTCGATTTGATTCATCGTCGTGACAGCCGGCCTGAGACGCTTTCAGCCGGCGAGCAATCGCGATTGTCCGTTGCCCGCGCGCTGGCCGCCGACGCTGCGGTGTTGGTGATGGACGAACCGCTCGTGCACGTTGACCCGAGCCGTGTTGGAAAATATTGGCAAATCATTCGTCAACATTTGCAGAAAAAAAATGTCGCGCTTGTTTTCGCCACGCACTCGCCACGCGCTGTTTTGGCGGAGGCGCAGCGAGTGATTTGCCTGCGAGACGGCTGCGTGCAATACGACGGCGAGGTCGAGAATTTATATTGGCGCGCGGCTTCAGCGGAATTGGCCGCATGCCTCGGCGAAGCAAATTGGCTGGAAGCGGACGCAGTTCAATTGTGGCTGCAACGCAACGAATCAACAGCTCGCTGTTTTCGTCCGGAACAAATTTCCGTGCAGCGCGACGACCAATCGCCATTTGTCGTCGAATCTTCGCGCTTTCAAGGCGCCGTCGCCGAAGTGGAAGTGCGGCACGAACCGACCGGAGTCATGCGAACATTTTTTCATCGTCCGGCGGCAAATCATTTGGCAAAAGGCACGCGCATTATTTTGAAAACTTTAATTTGCCTTTTGCTTTGCCTGCACGTTGCAGGTTGTCGGCAATCTTCCTCCGCGCCGACAATTCCGGTAAAAGAAATTCATTTGTGGTCGGTGCCGTCGAAAGATTTGTTGCAACCGGCGGCGCGCAGTTTGACGATTGGCAATCACGGCGAGCTTATCGCGCTGGACACCGGCGGACGCGTTTTGGTTTATGCGCCGGACGGTTCTATTGCGCGGCAATGGAAAATGCCCGACAACAAAAATGGAAATCCCGAAGGGGTTTGTGTTTTGCGCGATGGTCGTGTTGTTGTCGGCGACACGCATTATCATCGCGTCGTGATTTTTTCGCCGGACGGCCAATCGTTCACAACATTTGGCAAAGAAGGAACCGGCGACGGCGAATTTATTTATCCGGTCGCCGTGGCGAAGGACGCGCAGGACAATCTTTACATCGCCGAATATGGCTCGAACGACCGCGTGCAAAAATTTACTTCCGATGGAAAATTTCTTTTATCGTTCGGCAGTTTTGGAACCAGGCCCGGCCAATTTCAGCGTCCATCCGGCTTGGTCTGGCGCGATGGAAAAATTTACGCGGCGGACGCATTCAACAATCGCATCCAGATTTTCAGCGACGACGGAAAATTTTTGAAAATTTTAGATTCAACCAACGAACCGCTTGCCTTGCAATTGCCTTACGATTTGAAACTCGGACCAGACGACAAATTGTATGCCGTTGAATATGGGGCAGGGCGGGTGACACGATTTGATTTGGACGGCAGGCTGCTTGGCCGGTTTGGAACGAACGGCACCGGCGCGGGACAATTCGCCACGCCATGGGGAATTGCCGTGGACGCGCAAAAAAGAATTTATGTGGCGGACACCGGAAACCGCCGCGTTGTTGAATTGCAAACGCAATGAATCCATTGACGCGAATTATTATTTTCATTTTAGCCGCGACTTCCATTTGGAGTTTGCTTGGTGAAATGTATCAGTTGTGGCCGATGCGATTTTTCACGCTGGCAATTTTTTTGCCGGCGAGTGTCGCGCTGGTCGCGCTGGCGATTTACGATAAATTGCGCGACGCCGGTCGCATTTGCCGAATTATTTGGATTAGTGCGCTTGCGGGATTTATGGCGGCGATTTCTTACGATATTTTTCGACTGCCATTTGTTTTTTCGAAAGCCTGGGGACTCACTGGAATTGTTCCCGCGCTGCCATTGTTCAAAGTATTTCCACAATTTGGCACGATGATTCTTGGCAAAAATTCCGATGGCACGCTCGCGGCAATCGTCGTCGGTTGGGCATATCACTTCAGCAACGGCATCACGTTCGGCGTCATGTATGCCGCAATGGTGAATGGAAATTGGCGTCGCTGGCCGGTGGCAATTGTGTTCGCAGTGGGACTCGAAATCGCAATGTTGTTCACGCCGTATCCGGCGACATTTGGAATTCGCGTTTCAGAAACATTTGTCATCGTCACGCTGACGGCGCATTTAATTTTTGGAATTGTGATGGGACTCATGTGCATCCAATTGGACAAATGGACGACTAAAAAATGTTGAGCGCGCGTCAATGGCTGTTGAATCTCACGCCGCCACCGCGGAAGCGGGTGACGTTTGGCGCCATTTTGCCGCTGCTAATTTTTTTGCTTCTATTTATCGGTGGCTGTTTATTCGTGAGCATCCGTCATCTCGTTCAATTCTCCAGTCTCGCGCCGTTTGGATTGCTGGTGTTGAGCATTTGGATTTGGTGGATGCAAGTCGCGGGCTACAGCGGTTTGAGCGGATTTCGCGGGATGGTCGCGCTGCTGGTGCGATTGTCGGTGCTGGGAGTTTTAATTCTCGCGCTGGCCGAGCCGCGAATTGTCTCGCGGACGGATGGTCTGGCGCTCGTTTATGCTTTGGACGTTTCCGATTCGATGGGCGAAAAAGTTTCAGACCAGTCGCTCAATTACATTCTCAAAACGGCGGGCGGCAAACCGGAAAAAGATGAAGCGGGACTGGTTGTTTTCGGACGCGATGCGGCGGTGGAACTTCCTCCGCGTTTGAGTTTTCCATTTGAAGTAATTAACACGCGCATCGCCAAAGACGGCACGGACATCGCAAAAGCGCTTTCGCTCGCGGCAGCGGTTGTGCCGGAAGATAAACAAGGCCGTATTGTGCTGGCCAGCGACGGCGTGGAAACAGAAGGCAACGTCGCGGGAATTGTGGACGATTTGAAATCGCGCCACGTTGCCGTGGACGTGCTGCCAATCCAATACGAATACCAACACGAAGTTTGGCTGGAACGGCTCGACCTTCCGCGCCAGATTAAGATTGGGGAAACTTACGAGGCGAGCGTTTTGCTGAATTCGTTGCAGCCGGGCGATGGAAAATTAGTGTTGCGTGAAAATGGAAAAGTCATCGCCGAACAAAATGTTCATTACGAGCGCGGCAAAAATCGTTATTCATTGCCGCTTTATTTTCGCGAGCCGGGTTATTACGAATACGTCGCCACAATTGAACCGCCGGCGGGACAGGACGGCTGGCAGCAGAATAACACGGCGATTAATTTTCTTTACCTCAAGGGCGAAGGCAAAGTGCTGTTGGTCACCGACCCGCAAGGCGACGAGCGCGATTCGGACTCGCTGGTGAAGGCGCTTAAAGACGCCAAGCGGCTCGTAGATGTAAAGGCAGCTTACGAATTTCCTCACGACCCGATGTCGCTCATGCCTTACGACTGCGTGGTGTTCGATAATGTGCCGGCGGACGCTTTCGATGCAGTGCAAATGCAATCGTTGCGCGACGCGGTTTACAATCAGGGCATCGGATTTCTGATGGTCGGCGGCAAAAATAGTTTTGGTCCGGGCGGTTATCATCGCACGCCGATTGAAGAAACATTGCCGGTGGACATGGACGTTCAGCAGAAAAAAGTCATGCCGAAAGGCGCGCTGGTGATTGTGCTGCACACTTGCGAATTTCCCGAAGGCAACGTCTGGGCCAAACGCATCGCGAAGGAAGCCATTCGCGTGCTCGGCGCGCAAGACGAAGCAGGCGTGTTGATTTACGGCAGCACCGGCAGCAGCGGAAATTTCGGCGACCAATGGGTTTTTCCCTTAACGCCGGCCAGCGAATATGACCGTCTCGTGACATTGATCAATCAATGCGAGCCGAGCGACATGCCAAGTTTTCAAAGCATCATGCAAATGGGCTTGACCGGTCTTCACGCCAGCGATGCCGCGACCAAGCATATGATTATCATCAGCGACGGCGACCCTTCGCCGCCGACGCCGGACCTCGTTCAAAAATTTCTCGCGGAAAAAATCAGTGTCTCAACCGTGGTCATCAATCCGCATGGCGGCGAGGATATTCCCGGAATGCAAGCGCTCGCGAACGTCACCGGCGGACGTCATTACCTCGTGATGGATCCGAACGAATTGCCTTCGATTTTCATCAAAGAAGCAAAAACGCTGAAACGCAGCATGATTCAAAATGTGACATTTGTGCCGACGGTGGAATTTTCTTCGCCTGTGCTGAAGGGAATTGATTCGATGCCGCCGTTGCACGCTTACGTTTTGACCACGCCGAAGGCGCGTTCGGTGACGATTCTCAAAGGACCAGAAAAAGAGGAAATTAATCCAGTGCTTTCGACATGGCGATTTGGGCTTGGCACGGCGGCGGCGTTCACTTCGGACTTGGCGCCGAATTGGAGTTCGGACTGGGTGCAGTGGAGTCAATACGAAGCATTCGTAAAACAATTGATGATTGAAATTTCGCGCGTCGAGCAACATTCCGATTTGAATTTGCAAACGTTCGCGTCCGGCGATGACGGCGTGATTTTAGTGGACGATTACGCGCCGCAGGAAGCAATGCTGGAAATTCAGGCACAAATCAACGGACCGCACGAGCGCGAAACGACGTTGGCGCTGAAACAAACCGGTCCGCGCCGTTACGAAGCCCGGTTCCCGCTTTGGGGCCAAGGCCGATATCAAGTTGCGCTCGCAGGCGTCGGCGCGGGACGCAACGAACAGACGCTCGGCGGATTTGTCGTCGCATATTCGCCCGAGTATTTGCGATTTCGTTCCGACCCAATCACGTTGCGCAAAATTGCCGAGAGCACCGGCGGAAGAATTCTTTCCGGCCAGGAAACCGGAAAAGATTTATTCACCGTTCCGCGCATGTCGAAGGAAACTTCCAAATCCATCGTGGACTGGTTGCTGGTGTTGCTCGCGTGTTTGATTCCGCTCGACGTCGGCGTGCGGCGCGTGCAATTGGATTGGCGCGTGGTTCGCGGCTGGTTTGTCCGAAACAAAAAATCGGAATCCACCGAAACGCTCGGCGCTTTGCTGAAGTTGAAAGAAAAAGTGCGCGAAACGACCGAAGCCGGCCGCAAACCTGCGCCGTTCATTTCAAAATCGGTTCCGATACGGACTGCGCCGGCGGCCGAACCAAAAAAATCTCCTGTTGCCGAAGCCGCGCCGGAACCAGAATCTCCGGCAACGACCACTGAACGGTTGCTGGCGATGAAACGGAAACGGCAACAAGGCGAAAAATCTGATGACACAAAACCATAACTAAACTGTCGAAAGGAAAAATATGAGCGACTTGGAAACATTGCAGGCCGAAGCCAACCAATTCAAAGACGACTTTCAGCGAATCCTCGCCGAAGTTCACCGGCTCATTGTCGGGCAGGAACGCGTCGTCGAATGCACCGTCGCCGCGTTGCTCGCCGGCGGAAATGTTTTGCTCGAAGGCGTGCCCGGACTTGGCAAAACGGAATTGGTGAAAACGTTGGGCCACGTGCTTGATTTGGATTTTCGCCGAATTCAATTTACGCCCGACTTGATGCCAGCCGACATCATCGGCACAAACGTCATGACCGCCGGACCGGACGGACGTTATCAATTTGAATTCCGCCGGGGCCCGATTTTTACGCAATTACTGCTCGCGGATGAAATCAATCGCGCGACGCCAAAAACGCAGTCGGCCCTGCTCGAAACGATGCAAGAAGGTTCCGTCACGACCGGCGGCGTCACGCATCAACTCAAGCCGCCATTTTTTGTGCTCGCCACGCAAAATCCGATTGAGCAGGAAGGAACTTATCCGCTGCCCGAAGCGCAACTCGACCGCTTCATGTTCAAAATCAACGTGCCGTCGTTGAAGCGCGATGAATTGAACGAAGTTGTCACGCGCACGATTCTCAAAAAATCCGTGAGCGTTTCAAAAATTTTGGATTCGGCGCGCATTCTCCAATTGCGGCAAGTGTTGGACAAAGTTGTCGTTGCCGACCCGATTCGCGATTATGCCGTGCGACTCGTGCTGGCGACGCATCCGGATTCCGAATTTGCGCCCGAAAAAATCAAACGCTATGTCAAATGGGGCGCAAGCCCGCGCGGCGCACAGGCGCTGATTCGCGGCGGACGCGTTCGCGCGCTGGCGGCAGGACGCGCACACGTTTCGACCGACGACCTTCGCAATTTTGCGGCGGAAGCGCTCGGTCATCGGTTGCTGTTGAATTATGACGGACAGGCAGACAACGTCAGCGTGGCCGACCTCGTCAAAGAATTGGTTGAACAAGTTCCTGCGCAGGCTTGACCATGCAACCGCTCGCGCCAAAACCGCAAATGACCACGCTGTTGAGCAACAGCGCGCTCGACCGTTTGCGGCGATTGCGGATTTGTCCCGCCGGCAAACGCACGAGCCGCAGTCGCGGCGAACATTTGTCCGGCAAAGGCGGCACGAGCACGGAATTTTGCGATTATCGCGACTACGTGTCCGGCGACGACACGCGATTTGTTGACTGGAATATTTTTGCGCGCCTGAACCGGCCTTACTTGAAACAATTTCACAAAGAAGAAGAACGCAACGTCGTGCTGCTGATTGACGCGTCGGCTTCGATGAAATCCGGCGGCAAACTGGAACTTGCCAAATCGCTTGCGGCCGCGTTCGGCATCATGGGTTTGCTGAACAACGAACGCGTTAGCGCATACGCGTCGCATCAGGCCACCGATGCGCCGGACCGTTTGCCGCCGTGCCGCGGTCGTATGAACCTGAGGAAATTGTTTCAATTTATCGAAGGCGTCGAAGGCCGCGGCGACGCACCGCTCGACCGGGCGATAGAATCATTGCTGCGCCATCATAGTGGTCGCGGCGTGTGCGTCATCGTTTCGGATTTTCTGACGTTCGGCGACCTCAAGCGCAGTTTCAATATTCTTTACGCAGCGGGACTCGAGCCGTTTGGAATTCAAATTTTAAGCCCGCAGGAAATTGAGCCCGACATCACGACCGATTTGCGGCTCGTGGATTCGGAGACGGAAGACACGCTGGATATTTCTTCAAGCGCGGATTTGTTCGCGCTGTATCAGGAATACCGACAGGGATTGGAAAATGATTTGACGTTGCTGTGCCAGCGGCGGCAGGGACGATTTATGTCCGTCAGTTCAACGACGCCGGTGGAAACAATTTTGTTCGACCAATTGCGGCGAAAGGGGTGGATTGAATGAATTGGGGCGGCTTCCAATCGTTAAGTCATCTCTGGCTGCTCTCGCTGCTGGCGCCGCTGGTGCTGTTTTATTTTTTGAAATTGAAACGGCCGCGCGCAGAAATTCCGTCGCTCGTTTTATGGCGGCAGGTATTGCAAGACCAGCGCGTCAATTCGCCGTTCCAAAAATTCAAACGCAATTTGCTTCTGTTGCTGCAAATTTTGCTGCTGCTATTTTTGATTTTTGCCGCGCTGCAACCATTTTGGCGCGGTGGCCCGGGAAAAAATCGCCGGCTGCCGGTGTTGGTGGATTGTTCCGCAAGCATGGGCGCGCTCGACAAATCCGGCGGCGTCAGCCGTCTTGCCGAAGCCAAACGACGCGTGCGCGAAATGATTGACGGACTGACTGCGGGCGACCAGCTTTGCCTGATTTCGTTCGACAACACGCCGCACAAACTCACTGGTTTCACCAATAACAAAGGATTGCTGCGCGACGCGCTGGAACAAATTGAAATTGCCGACGTTCCGAGCGACCTCGAACAGGCATTACGACTCGTGCAAGCACTCGGACGAAGCGAACCGTTCGACGAAGTGCTGCTGTTTTCTGACGGAAATTTTCCGCCGCGCGTCAATTTTGATTTGTCGTTCAAATTAAATTATCAACGTCTCGCGCCCGCCGGAGTAAATCTTGGCGTCACCGCGTTCAACGCTCAACGCGCGGTGGCCGGTGGCTGGGACGTGTTCGCACAAATTGAAGGTTCTGCCGACGCCGAAGGAAATGTGTCCATGGAATTATTCCAAGACGGCAACAGCATCGCAAACGAACGTGTCACTATCGCGCGCGGCCACGCGCAACGACTGGAATTTCAGGTCAAAGGCGAACAGGCGACGTCGCTTCGAGTTCAATTGACCCCGGAAGGGTTCGATTCGCTGGCGTCGGACAATACTGCGTATTTAGATTTGCCGGAATCGCGACCGTTGCGCGTGTTCGTTCCGAGAACGCTGGTCACGTATCGGCTCGCGCTGCAAGGCATTCAGGATATTCAATTATTTCCGCAAACGACGAGCGATGACGCGAGTGGCTCGTTTGATTTGGTCATCAGCGACCGTCCGCAAGACATGAACCTTGTGGCGCGAACAAAATTGTCCGTCGGATTTGTGCCGGAGGAATTGCAGCGATTCGTCGAACTCGGCACCAACGGCTCGTCCGTTGTGGATTGGCGACGCGATGCACCGCTGTTGCAACACGTTCAATTGGCGGACATGGTCGTGCTGGACGAACCACGCTTCGTCCAAAATGCCGGCGAAGGTGATTTGGAAAATTTGAATTACGAAGTGCTTATTCACGGTCGAGGCGGACCGCTGATGGTTCGCAAACAAGATGCGGACGGCGTGCGGTTCGCGCTGTTATTTCACACCGACCGTTCGACGCTGCCGTATCGCGTCGGCTTTCCAATTTTTGTGGAGAATGTTGTTCAAGCGGCAATGCAGCAAGCAGGTCTTGCGGAAGCGCTGGCAAATAAAACTGGCGTGCTGCCGCCGTTGACACTCGCGCCAAATGGCAAATATCAAATTCAAACGCCGTCGCAAACCGTAGAAGCGATTACTGCCGATGAACGCGGAATTGTTTCCGGAGTGGCCGCGCCGCGAGCCGGTTACTATTCGATTTTAGAAAATGGCGCGCAACGCCGTCGCGTGGGCGCAGGTTTGCTTTCGCCGACAGAAACTTCGCTGAACAGCGTTGACCAAATTCAATTTAACGAACAATTGCAAGTTGCCGCGGCGACCATTGCGGTAAAGACGGATTGGCCTTTGTGGCCGGCGCTGCTCATGGCCGGGTTGTGCGTGATGCTGTTCGAATGGTGGTTTTTTCAGAAGAAACCCGGAGGCTGGAAATGAATTTAAACGGCGCTTTGAAATTTTTTTTCCTGCTGTTCGCGCTTCAATTTCCGGCAACGAATGTTTTTGCCGCGGACAAACTTGAAGCGGATTTAA
Source organism: Verrucomicrobiota bacterium (assembly GCA_021323835.1). Lineage (GTDB taxonomy): Bacteria > Verrucomicrobiota > Verrucomicrobiia > Limisphaerales > UBA11358 > UBA11358. Next base: position 10,738 of record JAJPKI010000176.1, read on the forward strand.
TTCCGTTGGAATTGCGCGCGCGAAATGAAGCGCCGGTTCCGGTTGAGGTTCGGTTCAAATGGGATTCAACGCGCATTCTCGAAGGCCGGCTCGAAATGGAATTTCGCGAAGGCAACCGGATTTTAGCCCGTTACCGCAGTGGCGACCTCGCGCTGTCGGGTGACGAGCAAAAATTTCGAATGTTGCTGCCGCCATCGTTGAAGCCGTATTCCGATTCACAAGTGGAAGTGCAAATGAAATTTGTGACTGCCTCGGGAGCGATTGAGTTGGAGCCATCAACTCTCTACGCGCCGACGGCAAGCGAACGGTCGCTGGTGATAGGATGGTGCAACGCTGTGACAAGCGCGGGGCAATCGTCGTCGGAGGTCGTGCAAAATTTATTGTTCGAACATTTTGCGCCGCCGTTGGACAACAACATTTACCAAAGATTGTTGATGACGAACGTTGTCCCGCTTTCGCCGGAAGATTTGCCCGTGCAACCGCTGGCTTATACGCCGTTCGACATAATTATTTTGACGCCGGAAGCGTTCAAGGAAGCCGGCGAGCGGCAACTTCAAGCGCTGGCGCGCTGGGTGCGCGGCGGCGGCAGTGTCTGCGTGTTTGTTGGCGATGAACTTCAGCCGCAGCACATCGCATTTTTAAATTTGCTCGCCGAATCCACGTCCGACAGCCCGGCGTTTTTTTCCGACAACGCAGGAAATCTTCTTCCAGCGCAGAAAAATATTTTAATGCTGCACTCCGGCGTGGGCAGAAGTGTCATCGTGACCGGAGAAAACGCGTCAGCTTTGAGTTTGGATACCGCGACGTGGCGGAAAACTGCGACTTTTTTGTGGAAAATGAGAAACGACCAGGCCCGCGCGATTGCCGATTCGGGTCATTGGGGATGGCCGACAAATTCTTCGATGGAAGATTACACGCGCGCGGAACGTTATTCGCAGGCGATGAATAATCCCGGCGAGCCGGTGTCATATTCGGTTCAGCCGACGATGCTTGGCGGCGAATTATTGGCCCGCTTGATGCCAACAACAGTGCGGCTCATTCCATTTTCTTCGCTCATCGGCATGTTGGCAGTGTTCGTTTTGTTGATTGGCCCGGCGGATTATTTTCTTTTGGGATTCCTTCGGCGAAGGCGGTTGACATGGATTTTATTTCCCGCGACAAGCATCGCGTTCACCGTCGTCATGGTGCTGATGGCAAATCATTATCTCGGCTTGCGCGACCAGCGGCGTTCGTTGATTGTCGTGGACCTCGACAAAAATGGAAATGCGCTGCGCTGGAATCGTTATGAATTGGTTTTCGCCGCGCGCGACAAACAATCGGTCACGGAATTGAAGGACGCGCTCTGGTCGCCATTGAATGTGCAAACGATACCGGAGTATTACGCTCCTTCCGGACGAAGTTACGGGTATGGCCAAAACCTGGAGCGCGAAGTGGAACCACCGTTGTATGACGGCACGCTGCCGGTGCGTTTTCAAACGAGCGAAAATATCCGGCAATGGCAGCCGCAATTGAACCGTTTTTTTTCCTTCGAGCCGCCGCCGGTGCCGTTGCCATCAAATTGGCACGCAATTGAAACTGCGTTGCCGGATTTGGAAAAAGTTCGCGCAAAACTTGCTGAAGAAAAATTTATCAATTGCGACGTTTGCTCCATTTCGCGTTCCCCATCCAGCATAGCCAACATAGCCAATCAAGAGCCGTATGGCATTTCCAGGGCCAACGGACTGGGAATTCTTCCCGATTCAATTTTAGGCAAGCTCTGCGTTGCGGATTCTGCCGGCTTGCAATTGATCGTCTCGCAAATTTCGCCGACGGGCGGCGGTAATTTTGAAGATGCGCCGGCCATGGACGCGGAAGGAAATGATTCCGTCCTGGCCATTGTGACAAATATCGGCGACGACATCGTCGTTTATCGGAGATTTTTTTATGGAAACTGAAATACCTGTTCCCGCGCCGCCAATACCGGTGGTTGACATTCAAAATCTAAGTGTCAGCTATGGCCATCAAACGGCCGTGCGCAATTTATCGCTCACAATTCCAGCGGGCGAAGTTTTTGGCTTCATCGGGCCGAACGGCGCGGGCAAAACCACCACGATTAAAGTGCTGGCAACGCTTTTGAAACCGACGTCCGGCTCCGTGCGCGTGCTCGGCACTAATGTGATGTATTCGCCTCAACAAGTCCGGCGCAACATCGGTTACGTTCCCGATTCATTTGGCGTCTACGAAGATTTGACCGTGGCGGAATATTTAAGTTTTTTCGCAGCGGCTTACCGCATTGAATGGGACAACCGCGCGGCGACGGTCAAGGACGTGCTGGCGCTGACGGATTTGGGCAACAAAGTGGACGCGCAAGTGGACTCGTTGTCGCGCGGCATGAAACAGCGGTTGGGCATCGCGCGCGTTTTGTTGCACGACCCGCAATTGCTTTTGCTGGACGAACCGGCGAGCGGCCTCGACCCGCGCGCGCGAATCGAGTTGCGCGAATTGCTTAAGGAACTTCAGCGGATGGGCAAAACGATTTTAGTGTCGAGCCACATTTTGCATGAGCTGTCGCAATTTTGCACACGCATCGGAATCATCGAGGCCGGACAACTCGTCGCCGAAGGTTCGCTGATGGACATTTACCGGAAACTCGATTTGAAGCGCACGGTGCACGTTCAAATTTCCAATCTCACGCCGCAAATGGTTGAAGGTATTCGTCGCATTCTCGGAATTACTTCGGCGGAAGAACTTGCCGACCGCGTGGCGATTCAGGTGCGCGAAGACGAATTGGCGATGGAAGATTTGCTGGATGCGCTGCGCGGACTCGGCGCGCGCATTCGCATGTTCCAACCGGAAGCAATGGACATGGAAACGGCGTTTATGAAATTGACGGAAGGCAAGGTGAGTTAAATGCCAAAACGAAAATTCCTCCAGCGACTTCATTTGGACTGGCCGTTGCTCGGCAAAGAATTGCGCGAGCAGTCGGCACGAAAACAAATGTATGTCGTCCGCGTCATTTACGCGGTCGTCTTGTTCGGCGCATTTTGTTTTTACTACATGCGACATTTGGCGGAAGGCCCGGTGTTGGTGTTGGGACGCGGAATGGGTCCGTTTAATTTTTTGGTGATGGCGCAATTGCTCACGATTTATTTGTTCCTGCCGCCGTTGATGGCCGGAGCGCTGGCTCAGGAAAAAGAGCGCGACACGCTGGGATTGTTATTTCTGACCGACTTGACGCCGTGGGAACTGATTTTGCAAAAATTTTTCGGTCGGCTCATTCCGATGCTGACACTGCTGTTTCTTTCGTTGCCGCTGCTGGCGGTGGCGTATTCGCTCGGCGGTGTTTCAACGGCCATGTTGTATTCCAGCGCGGCGACATTATTTCTGACGTGCCTTTGGGTTGGTGCGCTGGCGCTGGAATGTTCCGCGCACGAAGCGACCACATTTCAAGCGTTGATTCGTTGCTGGGGAATTTGCCTGTTGTTTGCCATTTTCTGTTCAGTGGGGCCGTTCCAATTTTTTATGTTTTCTTCACGGTTCCTGATGCGTCCGACGAGCGGATTTTTTTTCGCTTTTCCCATTTTCTTCAACGCCGTTGTTTTTCTGGTGGCGACTTTTTTATTTCTCGCGCGGGCGAAATACAATCTTGAGACGCGCGCATTCATCCAGCGCCGAAATCCTTTTGGCCATCAATTCAAACGTCTTGACCAATACTGGAAAGATTTGCGAAAACTTATTCGCGCAATGTCGCGCACGCAAGACCGCGAGGCCCGGGCGCTTGCCGAACAAATCATCCGGCGCGAAATGGGCGATAAAAGAAATTCCTCGCCTGGCAAATTCATGTTGACCGAGATGCAAGTGCCGCATCTGCTCGCGTTCGCAATCATTTTCGGCGCCATCCTGCTCATTGCGCTCGTTGGAAGCGTGATGCTGAATCCAAAATCGGGCGGGGCATTCAACGTGGCCGTTGGCGGGTTGTGGATTTTGGCGTTGTTGACCGTGCCGATTCAAGGCGCGAACACGGTGGCCAGCGAGCGAATCAATGAACGGCTCGGCGCCATTTTGACGACGCCGCTGACGGCTCGCGAAATGTTGGATGAATGGCTCGGGCCGCTCCAGCGATGGATTCAATTTCTTGTCCGTCCGCTGATTGTTCTCTTCGTCGTGGAAGGAATCGTAAAACTCATAACTCAAGAGCAGGGTGAACCCGCTTTTGAAAACGTCATCCTCTATTTAGTCGTTTCGCTATTGACCGTTTGGATTTATCCGAAATTTGCGCAATGGTTGTGCCTGTTAATCGGCTTCCGCATTCGCAATCAGATTCGCGCGCTGATGACGTCATTTCTGTTGGTCGTGGCATGGTGCATCATTCCAATCGTCCTTTCTGATTATTTGACTGAGACGGGATTGTTACCGCCGGACTGGGGCGAGTGGCTGCGCTTTATCAGTCCGGTAACGGTGATTGACACCGCCGAAACCATTGGCCGGTCGGTGTCGGCAAATTCGCATCTAGCGCTGCTGATATTCGCCAACCTTGGAGCGGTTGGCGCGATTGCGTGGATGATTCGTCGAAATTGTTTGGCCAATGCAGACCGTTATCTCGGAAGAATTTAGTTTTGATTTCGGAAAATTTTTTTATCATGCGCCGCGTGCCATACACCGCAACCCGACTGTGTGGAGAAAACTGTTGCATTTGGATGAAATGCTTCCGGTGGCTTTATCTGCTGTTATTATTCATCGCGACTTCGGCATCGGCGCTTGACGTGCAACAAATCAAATGGGGTTTCGATGACAAAGTTGTGCCGGGCCGGTTCAATGTCATTTCGGTGCTCGTCGCCAACTCTTCGTCCGAGCCATTTGATGGAACGGTTGACTTCTATAAATCCCGCGGTTTGGAACGCGTCGGCGCCATTAACCAAATGCCTTGTTATCTCTCGCCGCTCACGGCGCGTTGGTTGCAATTTTATGTTTTCGTTGACAACCAATATGACCAATGGCGTCTTGAATGGGGCCGCGGTGCCGACGACCACCACGACATGGAAGCGCCGAAATGGAGTTCGCCGGCGCAAGTCATTTTGTTCGATGCCGACGCGCCGTTGAGCGCCGCCAGCGCCTTCAAACAATTTCCGGACGAATTATTTCCGCCGACGGTGGCGGCGACGAGCGGTCTCGACAGTTTGCTGCTCGACCACGCGCCGCGTTGGGAACAGGCGAAACGACAAGCATTTCTGGATTGGCTGCGCGCAGGCGGCAAAGTCCATTTGCTGATGGGTGCGGATGGCCGTTATCCCATTTTTAAGGACGAACTGGACGTGTTAAATACTTCCGCCGACCGCGCACGCATCGGCTCAGGATTGGTGGTGCGTCATGCCGCAACGGCGCGCGAAATCAAGAAACAAGATGTGCAGGATGACGTGTCTTCGCGCGAGCTTAAACCGAACGAACAAATTCCCAATCAAACTACGGATTCATTTTTTCGCGTTTTATCGCGGATGAGCCAGCGACATTACAGTTGGGGCGGCATTTATTTGTTGGCGTTGGCTTATCTTGCGTTGGTCGGTCCGGGAATTTTTGTAGCGGGACGGAAGGTCGCAGATTATCGCCTGCGCATCGCGCTGCTATTGGCCACCATCGCGGGATTTACGTTGCTCTTCAATTTTGTCGGTCGCCGCGGCCAAGGTGAAAGCAGCGTGGTTCATTCGCTTTCTTACGCGCGAGCAATTGACGGCGACACTTATGACGTGACGCAATGGGTCAACGTTTTCGTCGCGCGCGGCGCGGATTACACCATCACGCACGCCGCGCCGCATAATCTGTATGCTACCGGGCAGGATTACGAGGCGGTCAATGGCCTGATTGAAAATGGCAAAGACGGAAAATTTTTGGTGGACCTGCCGATGTTTTCGCGCCGCGCATTTCTGCATGAAGCGGAAATGAAAGGAATTAACATTCCGGTGAAAGTTGAAAATTGGAACGGCGCCGAAAAATTGACGCGCTTGACCGTGACCGTTGGCCCGGATTTTACAAAACAAATTTTGGATGGCTGGGTGGTGCTCGGAAACCGGATTTACAAAATGAAATCAGTAAACGGCCGGCTTGAATTTGCCGTCGCCGATTCGCAACCGCTCGATGATTTTGTTTCTGATTCCAACCAGCAACTATTTCAGAGCAGTTATGCATATATGTCGGATGACACCGTCACCAATGTGGAAAATCAATTTCGAAAAATGGCAACGCCGCTGATTGCCTGGAGCCTTGGTGCGGAAAATATTGGTCAAACGAAATTGCTGCCTCCGCAGCCGGGCGACCGCGCCCAATTATTTCTTTTCGCGCGCAGTCCGGAAAGTTTTTCTGTTCACGGCAGCGACTTCGGCCATGAAACCGGCTACGTGCTTTACCATTTCAACCTGTTCAAACCTGAATCGTGAGGAAACCATGAGCGCAAATCTGCCCACCATCGAAATTAGCGAACTGTATCACGCCTACAAACGCCAGCAGGCGGTGCGCGGCGTCAGCTTCACTGTGGAAAACGGCGCGATTCACGGATTTGTCGGCCCGAACGGCGCGGGCAAAACGACGACGTTAAAAATCCTTGCCACGTTGCTCCGGCCGCAGCGCGGTTCAGTGCGCGTCTTCGGTCTCGACGTCGTTGCCGATTATAAAAATGTGCGGAGGAAAATCGGTTTCATGCCGGACCATTTTAGTTTGTATCGCCAGATGACCGTGCAGGAATATTTGGATTTTTTTGCCGCGGCTTACGGAATGAATTTGCTGGAACGCACGCGCGTGGTGGGCGACGTGTTGGCTCTGACCGATATGGAAGGTCGCCGGAATGATTTGATTAAAGGTTTGTCGCGCGGCATGCAACAGCGCGTCGGCCTCGCGCGAGTGCTGGTTCACGACCCGACGTTGCTTTTGCTGGACGAACCGGCGAGCGGCCTCGACCCGCGAGCACGCATTGAATTGATGGATATTCTTCGCGAGCTTCAGCGGATGGGAAAAACTATTTTCATCAGCTCGCACATTTTGTCCGAATTGGCGCAATTGTGCGATAGCGTTACGATTCTCGACCGCGGATTGGTTCGCTACAGCGGTTCCATGAGCGGCTTGAACCAAAGCGATAGCGAAACGGCAGATTATCTTCTCACGCTTGCCGAAGAGCAGCCTGTAATTGAAGCGGCGTTACGCAAAGTTGGCGGTGTTATCGAAGTGACGAAGCCGGCGAAAGCGCCGCAGTATCGAATTAATTTTCATCGCAAAGAAACAGACCCGAATCTTTTGCTTCGCGCCGCGCTCGACAACGGCGCGCAAGTTCTCGGCTTTCAAGAAATGGTGCGTCACCTCAATCAGGCATTTATGGACCTCACCGAGCCGGGCGTGCCGCCGGTGATGCAAGCGCCTGTGGAATCGGCGTTGCCATCTAATCCCGGAGGTGCGGAATGAAATTACCCGCGCTGGCTTTGTTCGAACGTTCCCTGCGCCTCGAAACGCGCTCGATGTTGATGTGCGCCGCGCGAATCGGATTGTTGCTTTTGATGTTGCTCATGCTGCTGCCCATTCAATCCATGGCACGGATGGGAGCGTTCGGTGCGCCAGGATTGAATTTTTTCAGGGAAATGATTTGGGTAAATTTAGTGTTCATCACTTTGGCGGGTTTAAGTTATTTCGCATCCGCCATCACGGAAGAAAAAGAAGAAATGATGCTTGGCTTGTTGCGGATGACGGAACTGAATCCCATCGCCATTCTCCTCGGCAAATCTACCAGCCGGCTGGTCGGCGCGTTACTGCTTTTGCTGGTGCAGGTTCCTTTCGTTTTACTGGCCGTGACGCTGGGCGGCGTGGGACTGCTTCAAATCGCCGCCGCGTATGGCACGTTGCTGGCGTATCTTTTTTTAGCCTGCAATCTCGCTCTATTGTTCTCGGTCGTATTTCGCAACACCGCAACTGCGGCGGGATTTACTCTCACTTTTTTGCTGTTATTTCTCATCGGACATTATTGGGCCGCCGACATCGAACAAAATCTGGTGAGTTCAGGCGAAATCAATCCTCGCCGCGGCATTTGGATTTTCTTTTCAAAAATAATTGATGTGTGGCGCGAGGCCAGTCCTTCGGACCGTCTTGGAAATATTTTTCAAACCGGTTTTGCGGGGCGGGCAATTGGTTTTCAAGTCATCAGTAATTTAGTGCTTGGAATTTTTTTCTTCTTCCTCGCGTGGCTGGTCTTTGACCCATGCACGCGCGAAGAAAAAGAATCTGCGCCGCGCCAATGGTTTTTGCGACGCCGAGCCACGCGACGCAGCCGGATTCCGCCACGGCTCGTCGGAATTCGCGCCATCAGTTGGAAAGATTTTACGTTTGTCAGCGGCGGCAAGCTCGGATTGCTCGTGAAATTCGGTGTCATCGCGCTGGTGATGGGAATATGCAATTTAATAGCAATGGAATTTGGAGATTCCGCCGACTTCACACAGGAATTCGAAGGAGTTTCTTTAATTTGGATTTCTCTTGCCACGACGGCGGTATTTCTTGCTTTAGACGCCGCGCGAATTTTTCGGGAAGAAATCCGCTGGAAAACGCTTTCGTCTCTGGCGACGCTGCCAATTTCGATTCCTGAACTGGCTTACCGCAAAGTTGTCGGCACACTAGCCGGCACGCTCCCGTTGTTGGCTTGTTTCTTTCTTGGAGTATTGCTCGTTCCCAAAGACGTCGGCGATTTCTTCAACAATGTTTTTAGCGAATCGTATTCTTTTGGATTTTTTGTCATCAGCATCCTGCAATTCATTTTATTCCTTCACCTCACGGCATTTCTTTCTTTAATCATTAAACGCGGCGCGCTGGCACTGGCCGTCGCCATTCAATATTTGGGTGGGTCGTTTTTTATGATGTTTCTGGGACTTCTTTTTTCGCTTGCTGGCAGCAGTGGTCCGGGCGTGGCTCTTTTTTTTACTGGAACAATTTGTGTTGTGATGATTGTAATCCTGCACTGCGCCATTGGATGGCGTCTTGCACGCGCTGCTGCGGAAGAGGGCTGAATTCTTAAACCGATTTGACGCCGAGCGTGCCGGACAATTTTTTCAAATACGACGGCGATTCGATTTCTTCCAATTTTTTGCGCGCGTAATTTAATTTTTCGGCAACGCCCAATTTTTCCGCAATGTCGGAATGACTTGGCTTGCGCGAAAAATTATTTAAATACTCGACGTGCCGTTTCCAAAGCGCGCGGTCAATTTCCTGCTTTGCTTTCAATCGCGCCGCATACCAATCGCTTGCGAGCATATAGTCGCGCGTGAACAATTTTCGAAATTCGGAATTGTCCAAAGTTTTTCCTTCCCACGAATCGTTGAGCATAATATGCAGCAGCGCTTTCAATGGCGGAACGGCTTGCTCGATGCTGCCGTCGTCGAAATACATTTTCGCCACGCGTTTTTGCGTCGTGACGATGTTGTCCATGCCGTCGGCAAAAATATCCATGCCTTGCAATTCCGGCTTGAGCATTTCTTCGGTGAAAACGCCGTGCGGATGATTGAACATGCGCCCGATGAAATGGTGCACAAACCGGATGTTGATGCGGTAGCCAAGCCGGCTGGCGAGAATTTTTTTTCCTTTGTGCTCAAAATCTTCGAGCTTTTCCAAATAATGCTCGGCAATCAAAAATTTCGGGTCTTGCTCCGCCGCCGTCATGCGGCAGAAAATTTCCGGCACAATCAAACTGATGTCGTGGTCCACTCGGCATTTCGGGCCGATGTAACCGGCGGCGGTCACAAATCCGTTGTGTCCGGTCAAAATGTAAGAGACCAGCGCAGCGTTTAAATCGTAAATCGGCGGCAGCGCATTGAACGGGCCTTTCGTCAGCGCGCCTTCAGAACCGGCGCCGGTCGTCGAAGGCGATTTGCCGGTCATGCTGCAAATGAATTCCATGAACAGCTCCGGCAATTCCATGAAATGAATCGGATTGTAACACGCGAGCGAGCGGATGTTCGTCTCCGGCGGATTATTGCGCCGACCGGGCAGCACGGCGTTGACCGGCGTGTGCAACGGTTTCCCCACCGGCACGCGCCGCAAAAGTCGCGCGCCCATTTCTGACAAATAGGTTTCGCGCGGATTCGTCAAATCGGGACGCTTCTGCAAATAGCGTGGATTTTTTGTCGGCTTGCCGTCAACCACACGCGGATGCGCGGTTGACACAAAGAAATCCGGGCGACCGGCTTTGGCCGTCTCGCGAATAAATTTTTGCATCGGCTCGGTGAAATCATAAAAGCCAATAGCGTCTTCAATCAGTTCGCGCGCAAATTTATTTGGCAGCGGTTCGTAATTGGAAAAGAAATTGTCATGTTGGGCAAAATCTGCTTCGCAAACTTTATCGTAGCCACGATGAATCGCGTCGTCGGGACGCTGGAACAAACGCCACTCGCAATTGCGCAGGATTTTTTGGGCGTGAATTTTGTCGGCGTTCGGAATATTTTCTAAAATTCCCGGCGGCACGACGGTGGACGCGCTGATGTCGTCCTCCATTTGAATTTTTATCGAAGGATGAAAATCTTTTCGCAATCCGAACGTGCGCCACAAGCCGTCGCTGTCGAAACCGACGCGCAAGCGTGTGGTCACCAGCGGACGATTATCACATTTCAATTCGTTGCCCGGCACGCCGTTGATGATGTCCACGCTGAAATGTTCGCGCCATTTTTCGCCCCATTCGGGTTTGTAGCAACGCTTCACGACGAAAACCAATTCCTTGAGATATTGCGGAATCGAGTCGAGCCACGCGTTGTATTCCGGCGTGTATTCGCGCAGGTCGGGCGTGAGCAATTTAATGACCGAACCAAGCGAGCGTTCTGGCGCAAGAACCGGACGGCTCTTTGTCTGTGGTTTGCCGATGAAACGATTTGCGTAATTGCGATTAATTAATTCGGCAACCTTGTCAAAATCGCTTTTGAAATCCGCAACGAAAACCGGTCCGGTCAAAATCGCGTCGGTAATTGGTTTTGAAATTTCCGATTTGCCGCCGCCGGAAACCGTGCAAGGCTTATGACAAAGCGTTCCTTCTGCCGCTGTGCCGACAAGCCGCCACGCACGTTTCCCGCCCGGCGGCTTTTCCATGCGCACTTTGTGGCCGGACGGGCGCACATAAACTTTATCCGGTTGCAATTTGATGTTGCGCTCGCCACCGGTGTTTTTCCACGAAACGATTTGTTTATGCAAATCGAAATGCGCGAGCTCGGGAATATAAATGATTTCCGGAAATTTTTTATCAACGGCGTAGCCTTCCGGTTTCACGTCCATGACCGCGCCGAAACGCGAAATCATTTCCGTGAACGAATAACCGGCGTTGCGCACGTGAATATCGCCGCTGAATTCCTCGCCCAAATCGTAACTCGGAAAAACCAGCGCGCCGCCCGCGTGCTCTTCTTCGCAATTGCCAAAAAGATTCGCCGCAAAACTGATTTGCGTCTTCACCTCTTTTTTGCAATAGCCGAAATAATTGTCCGCAATGAGCGTGACGATGACGCCGCTTTCATCGCGGCAAGTCAATTTGAACGCGCCGCCGTTGTTATAAATTTCTTTTTCATCACGCCAGCACATTCCGTCGCGACGCTGGCGTTCGGTGGCTTTGTCAAAATGCGGCAGGCCGACGGATTTTTTTGTCGCGCCGACCAGATGCGGCGCGAGAATGACGCAGCCGGTGTGGCCGGTCCAATGTTCGACGTCGAGCGCTGCATCGTTTTCCGGCAATAGCGGGTCGCCCGCATTTCCAAAAATATTTTCGACGAAATCCAAATTGCTGACGAGATTTCCCGGAACGAAAAATCGAACTTCCAATCTTTTCTCCGTCGTGAATCCCAAAACTTCCGGGCAAACCAGCGGACGCAGCAGCAGCGATACGAAACATTCCGCCGGTTCTTTTTGCGTTGCCGTGAAGGGTAACCGCATCAATTCACGCGGTGGATTGAGCGCGAGCGCGAGCATTTTTGCGAACGTCGCGCGCGGCACGCCGAGTTTGTCGTCGGGAATCGGCAAGCCGCCTTCAGTCACGTGAAAAATTCCATGCGTTGTGCGCCGGTCGCTTTTCGGATTGTGCAAGACGCCGTTGGCGACGCGATACGAGCTGATGATTTCCGAATGAAATTCGTCGCGGTCAAACGGCAGCGAGAGCACGCGCGCGAGTCCCGGCCGGTCGAGCGTGAACGTGCGCGTCGGTAATTTTGGCGCCGGCACGTCCTGCAAATAATCGAACAGATAAGTTTGGATGCGCTGGTCAACGGGGCTTAAATAATTTCCGAGCAACCGGTCTTTTTCGCGCGATTGTCCGGCCATGGCCGAAACGATTTGCGCAAATTCCGTGTTGCCGTCAATCGCTACCGGCGGGCAGCCGATGAGCGCGAGTTTGACGTTGATGTGCGCGATGAGGTGCGACGACAAATCGTCGCGAACGCCGGACGGTTGATTCATTTGCCTGCTCATTTCCTAAACGTGGCCGAATAGGTTCTCAAATTTTCAACAATTTGCAACCATGATGCCGCGCTTCGGCAAAATTTTTCTTTGCGTAAATCGGCGAGTAATTTCTTAAACAGGCTTCAAATGTCAAAGGTAACCCTTAATAGCTATGGGCGTTCGTCATTTCATGAGTTAAATTCATCAATATCCATGCGGATGAATTGAGTTATTTGCATTTTACGGAATGCTGAATATCCATAGCAAATTTTCTTCCAATAGAGTGGATAAAAACGCCAGACATGCACACTATCACCAGACAATTATTTTTTGCCGTCGCCACGCTGAATTTTCTCGCGCTTGCCGCGCGCGCGGATGTCACAAATAGTTTTCCGGCAATTGCGAACGCCTACGTCTATCGCGGCAGCGCGTCAACCGACCAGGACGAATCGCAAACACTCTCAACCAAGCGGCTCAACGACAGCAACACGCGCATCGCTTATGTGCGATTTAACATCGCTTCGTTCTTGAGCAATTATCCGGTCGCGAACATCACGTCTGCCCGGTTGCGATTGTATTTCACGGGCGGTTCTGCGGACACGGTGAAAGTGTATGGCTTGAACAACACGAATTTGAATGGCGTCGCCGACAGCGCATGGACGGCGAACATGACGTGGAACAATCAACCGGCAAAAACCGCTTCGCCAAATGATATTCCCGGCAGCACCAGTGGATTGCCCAATGCCAACACAACTGCCTCGCTCGGTTCCCAAGGTTTTTCCTCAACGGCCGGTGAAGTGGACATCGCGTTGGACCCCGTCAACATGCAATTGTTTCTGCTCGGCGACACCAATCAGCAAATCACATTGCTTTTTCACAGCACCGGTTCGACGACGCCCGGTTGGGCTTCAATCGGAAATACCAGCGGCTTTCTGGTGCCAACGCTGGAAATTGCCGCGACGCCTTCCGCCGGTCCGGCGCGCGCGCTGACTTGGAACGGCACCGTCAACGGCAATTGGGACACGAACACGACGAATTGGAAAACGAACGGCGTGAATACATTTTACAATCCGGGAGATTTCGTGACGTTCGACGATTCAAAAGCCGGAACCGGCACAGTGAACCTTGCATTACCGGTTTCGCCGAGCAGCATCACCGTCAGCAATTCGGCTTCAAGTTATACTTTCAGCGGCAGCGGAAAAATCAGCGGGCTGACGGGAATTTTGAAATTGGGAACCAACACGTTGACCATCAGCACGAGCAATAATTTCAACGGCGCGGTGATTGCCGTCGCCGGAACATTGAAAGCAGGAAACGGCGGCGCGTTCGGCGTGTCGGGCAGCGGCACAACGATTAGCAACGGCGTGACGCTCGACATCAACGCGCAAAATCTCACGGGCGAATCGTTCAACGTTTCGGGCGCGGGCATCGGCGGCAACGGCGCAGTCATCAATTCCGGCGCGCAACAAACTTCCGCGTTGCGCACTGTCACGCTGCTTGGCGACACGACGTTTGGAGGCGTAAATCGTTGGGACATTCGCAACACTGGCGGCTCAGCTTCGTTGAGCACGGGCGGTCACGCTTACAAATTGACAAAAGTTGGCGCGAATCAATTTTCGCTCGTCGGCACCAGCGTGGATTCCGCGCTCGGCGACATCGAAGTGCGCTCGGGAATTTTCAGCGTAGAAACTTCGACGACCGGTCTGGGCAATCCGGCGAACACGCTTTCAGTCAGCAACGGCGCGACGCTGCAATTTTATCAGGACGCGAACATCATCAACAAAAATGTTTCGCTGGCGGGAACGCTTCTTTTGCCGAGCGGTGCCAATTCCGTGGCCTTCGGTGGCGCAATCAATCTTGTCGGCAGTCCGACGATTAATCTTACCAGCGGCACGGCGCTCGAATTGACCAATGCCATTTCCGGCAGTGGCAATTTGACTGAAACCGGCGGCGGCACGCTGACGCTGGACGCCACGAATAATTTTTCCGGCATGACAACCATCAGCGCTGGAAAATTTATTTTGAACGGTCAACTCATCGGTGGCGGTTCGCTGACGCTCGCGTCAGGAACAACGTTTGCGCCGAGCGGCGGCACAATTGGTTCGACAACTGTCAGCGGCGCGTTGTATCCCGGCGATTTGACCGGCATCGGAACTTTTAATTCTGGAAATCTCACGCTGAATTCCGGCGCGACGGCGACGTTTGAAATCCGCACGAACGCAAATGACCTTCTGCAAGTGACCGGTAACCTCACGCTGAACAACAACACCATCACCATCGTTCCGCTCGATAATTTGCAGACCGGCGTGCCTTACACGCTCGCCACTTACACCGGCACACGCAGCGGAACATTCAATTCTGTTTTGAATCTCGACACAAATTTTTCCGCGACGCTCGATTACAGCACGCCCGGACAAATCAATTTAATTTTTTCGCGCGTGGAAACATTTACGATTCCAACTTCCTATCCAACCGGGCCGGGACCGATGAATGTGACGCTCGGACCGGACGGGAAATTAATTTACTGGCCGGACACGAATGGCGACACGATTCCTGATTTTTCTCAAGCCGGTTACATGGGCGGCGGTGTGCCAATTCCAACAAACATTCCAATTGTCACGACGCTTTCGCCGATTGCCGGGGACAATTCTCCGCAAATTCAGGCCGCGATTGATAATCTGGCTGCGCAGCCGCTCGGCACGAACGGTTTTCGCGGGGTGATTTATTTGAATCCCGGCATTTACGCCATCAGCAACGGTTTCACGGTCACCGCCAGCGGAATTGTTTTGCGCGGCGCGGGTTGGTCAACGAACGGAACCTGGTTGCATTTGCTCGCGGGTCACGCGATTTGGACGGTGAATAATCCCAGCGGCGTCGGTCGCAGCGAAGTTGCGAACACGCGGCACAATGTCGTCAGTCCTTACGTTCCGCTCGGCGCGAATTGGTTCCAGGTGGATTCCGTCAGCAATTGGTCGGTCGGTGATGACATTGTGATTTATCGTCCGAGCACGACGGCGTGGATAAACGCCATCAACACGTCGTCGGAATATTCCATCAGTTGGAAAGCGGGCCAGGTCGATTTGAGCGTCGAACGAAAAATTATTGCCATTGAGGGCAACCGCATAAGAATTGACGCGCCGATTTTCAACGCGATTGACCAGAATTACGGCGGCGGACAGATTTACAAATATACTTACAACGGCCGCGTGCAAAATGTCGGCCTGGAAAATATTCGCGCCGATTGCGCGGCGGGCGTGGACACAAATGGCAACACCGCCGGACAATTAATTACGATGGACGGCGTGATGAATTGCTGGGTGCGCGGCTGCATGAACGACAAAATGGCCGGACACACGGTCAAAGCCGACGGCAGCAAATGGTGCACGTTTGAAGACATCATTTCATTTCACAATGTCACCAGTCATACGGGAGGCGCTTCCACTCAAATTACCACGCACGGAGGTTCGGAAGGATTGTTGTTCCATCGGTTCACTTCGTCCGACGGCGGATTTGAATTTTCCAGCGGCGGCCACAGCGTCGGGCCGGACGTCGTTTGCGAATGCGACATTCCGCACTCGTTCGCGAGCACCGGCCCGCACATGGATTGGACGGTCGGCGAACTTTACGACGCGATGTTCATGCACCAAGGATTGAGCGTGCTCGATGCCGGCGGCAGTCACGGCTGGCAGGGCGCAAATCAACTCGCGTGGAACGACGAATGTTCGAGCATTGAATTTGACCGTCCGGCCACCGCACATCAAACGGCAATTGGTTTGGTTGCAAGTGCGTCGAGTCCAAGTCCTGTTCGCAACGGCACGTTTCCGACGGAAATTGTTTCGTGGCAATCACACATTGACCCGCGCAGTTTGTATCGCGCGCAATTGGCCGAGCGCGTCGGTGCGCAAAAAGTTTTACAAGTGCTCGGCCAGCCGTATGGCGACAATTATTTTGTCATCACGCCGACGACAAATTCTGTGAGCGCGAGCGCCGGACAAAATACAAATCTGCCAATTATTTTGACGACCGTGGCAAGTTATCCGGGTCCAGATGTAATTCAAAATCCGCCTGGTTCAATTGCCGTTAATTCGTGGCCGAATTCAAACGTCGTTTTCAGCGTGAACGGACTGCCGTGGAATTGCGGCGCACAATTTAATTTCGCTTCGCTCAACGCTGCGGGAACAAATGTTCTTAATTTAATTGCGAGCAATGGGGCGCCGGTCGGAAATTATTTGGTGACTGTCGAAGGCAGCAGCGCATTTCCGAACATTCGCGGTGGCGTTTCGCCCTTGAACCAATTCGCGACGATTTCGTTCAACGTCACCGGCCCGAATAATTTTCTGCTCTCGGCAAGTCCGGCGGGACAATCCGTGTTTGCGGGAACGACGACAAATTTTACGGTGCAAGTGAGCACGCAAAATGGTTTCAACGGCGCGGTCGCATTGAGCATCACGAACTTGCCGCCGGGCGTTAGCGCGAGTTTCAGCCCGGCAACGGTGACCGGCGCGGGTTCATCCACGTTGACGTTGACAATTTCCAACAATGCCAGCGCTGGCAATTTCACGCTGACAATTCTCGGCGCGAATGGCGGACTCGTCAGCGGTGCAACGGCAAATTTGATTGTCAATTCCACTGCGTTGCCGTCGCCGTGGATTGACGCGGATGTCGGCAGCCAGACGAATCTCGGCAGCGCGAGTTATTTCAACGGCGTGTTCACCGGCGTTGGCGGCGGCAGCGATGTTTGGAACACAAGCGACCAGTTCAATTATATTTTCCAACCGCAAACGAATGATTTTGCGATTACTGCACGTGTCATTTCGCAATCCGACACCGCCGTTTGGGCCAAAGCGGGCGTGATGATTCGCGAAACGACCAATTCAAATTCAAAATATATTTTCGCGATGATGACGCCGACGTCGTCACACGGCGCAAGTTTGCAATATCGCAATGCGACCGGCGGCAGTGCGGCGGACGCGGCGGACGTCAGCGGACCAACGGTGCCGTATTGGGTGCGGCTGGTGCGCTCGGGAAATAATTTCAGCGGCTACACTTCGAGCGACGGTTCGACGTGGACGCAAATGGGCAGCACGATTTCCATCACGATGTCAAACAATGTGATGGTCGGCCTTGGCGTGTGCGCAGGCAGTTCAAGCGCATTGAGCACGGTGACGTTTGACAACGTGAGCATTGATTATCCGTATTTCACGTTGAGCCTTTCGCCGGATACGCAAACTGTCGGCGCGACGACAAACGCAAGCTTCACCGTCAGCTTGCAAAACTTTTTTGGCTTCAGCGGCAACGTCGCATTAAATGCGGATGGTATTCCGCCATATTCGACCGCGACATTTAATCCGACGTCGATTAGCGGCACGGGAACTTCAACGCTGACAATCGTTACGACGAATACAACGCCGCCGGACAGTTACAATCTCGTCATCAGCGGCACGAATGGAATTTTGTCGGACGAAGAATTTGTGGAATTGGACGTGACCAATTCAATTGATTCGGACGGCGACGGAATTCCCGATTGGTGGATGCAACAAAATTTTGGTCACGCAACCGGACAAGCCGGTGACAAAACTCGCGCGCAGGATGATTTCGATGGCGACGGCATGTCCAATGGCGCGGAATTTTTGTGCGGCACCGACCCGACCGACCCACTGAATTATTTACATCTGCTAAGTGTTGCGCCATTGGGCGATGACGAAATGATTTCATGGGCTGCAATTGGCGGAATTAATTACGTCGTTCAAAGCACAACAAATCTTTCCAGTGGATTTAACGACATCAGTCCGATTATCACGCCGGACAATGATGGAACGGAAACTTACACGGATGCCGGCGCGGCGACAAATTCTGCACCGCGCTTTTATCGAATCCGACTTGGCCCCTAGAAATGAAAATTATTCGTCACGTCGCCATCCTTTGCCTGCTGCCGCTCGGAAATCTTTTCGCGCAGAACAGCACGATTGACAGTTTGACCGGCCAGGTCACTGCCGATGAAATCAGTTCATGCAAGAGCGCGATCGCTCCCCTTGTGTCCGGCGGCAGCAACAATGGAAATAATTATGCCTACGGCAATGGCGGCGATGCGATGGAAGCGTGCGCGGACATGTATGACATCACGAAAGACCGCTGGTTTTTAGACAAGCTAATTTTGTATTGCGACAAAGTTGTTTCAATTCGAAATACAAACCGCGTGATGTGGACTGGAAAAATTGATCCGGTCTGGCCGAACAGTTCGACGACGACGATTTGGGGTTGTGAGCAAGGCGATGTCGCCGGGCATCTCGCCTATTGCGCGCAACTCATCGCAGAAAATCCATCAATCTGGGACACGTCCGTCGGCATCGGCGACACGAACGGTTACGGCACGACTTACAAATCGCGCGCGCAAACGTATCTCGCAGTGATAGACCAAACTATGGAATTGTTTTATACGAACAATTTCATCCACAGCGACGGCTACATGTCGACGCCGCCCGACCCGCCGTGGCCGGACCCGAACAGCGCGGGCGACGCCGTTCCGTGGAACCAGCAGAACATGATTTGCGGTGCGCTGATTCGCGGCGCGGACGCGCATTCGCGTTTTGGCGATGGTTCGCCGGAAATTGCGAAGTTCAGAAATTCGGCAACGATTTCCATCACGCGATTTTTTTCGCAATGCACCAATTTTCTTTACACGCGCAACGGCAAAACCGTTTGCAAATGGAGTTACAGCGGCGGCACCTTCGCGCCCGGCGCGGCAATTCGTTACACCGAGGACACGGCGCACGGCGGTTACGACATCACGGCGGTTCATCGCGCGGCGCATTGGCTGCCGGGAAATGTCGTGCATTACACAAATGCGCTGATGGTTGCGAACACGTTGATGGAAGTAATTGAAACAAACACGTCGAGTGGAATTCAGTATTGGACGCGGGTGGACGGCGCGGTTTCATTGAGCACGGGAATGAAAAACAGTTGGACGTATTTGTGCGAATGGCGGCCCGATGCGTTCGCGACGACAACCAAAACCGGTTCGCAATACTACGCGGACGCAGCAAGAAAACTTTGGATGAAAAATGCGATTGCAAACGGCTGGCCGAATTCCGTGAGCCTCGGCCTCAATTTGCCGAACGCGTGGCTGGACGTTGACATCGGCAATCCGGGAATTGTCGGAAACGCGACTTACACGAACGGCGTGTTCACGTTGCAAGGTGGCGGCGCGGACATCGGTTCAACAAATGATCAATTTAATTTCACGCAAAAATCCGTTGTCAGCGATTTTACTTTTGTCGCGCGCGTTGCGAGTCAGGCAAATACTCATGCTTCGGCAAAATCTGGAATTATGGCTCGCGCGGGAACGGAAACCAATTCGCCCTTTGTCGGCATATTTGCGACACCGTCGAGCGGATTGTTGATGCAATATCGCTCGGCCACAAATGGCGCGGTCGTAACATTGACAAACATTTCCGCAATCTCGGCGCCACGTTGGCTGCAACTTGTTCGCGCCGGCAACACATTTACCGGCTATCAATCCACGGACGGCACAAATTGGAATTTGCTCGGCAGCATTTCTATTTCGCTTGCGAGCACGACGGTCGGTCTTGCCGTTTCGTCGCACGATAATTCAGCGTTGAATACTTCGACATTCGACAACATCAATTTATTGGCGGTTGGATTTGATTTGAACGTAAATCCGTCGTCGCTCAATCTTTTTGCCGGAACCAACACCGTCAGCAACATCGGCATCATTTCCATCAACGGTTTCAGTTCCAACGTAACGCTCTCGGTTTCTGGATTGCCCGCGCGCGTCGGCGCGAGTTTCAGTCCGTCCACAATTAATCCCGCGCAAACTTCATCGCTGACGCTCATCGCATCGAACAGCGTCATTCCCGGCGCTTACACGCTTACGCTCACCGGCACGAGCGGCGCGCTGGCGATAAGCGTTCCGATTTATTTGACTGTGACCGAGCCGCCGCCATCTGCTGACACGCAAATTATTTGCGCCGATAACGCATGGGTGAAGCGCAGCGACAGCACCGTCGAAGATGTGAGTGAAACATTGCAATCGAAACGGCTGAACGACAGCAACACGCTCATCATTTACGTCCGTTTCAACGTCGGCTATTTTCTCTCGCATCATTCCATCGCCGGAATTACGCAGGCAAAATTGAAACTTTATATTCCAAGCA
>JAJPKI010000294.1 GCA_021323835.1 Verrucomicrobiota bacterium
ACTGAATCTCGCCGCGCAACATGTGCCGTGCGCGACGTTGGAAATTTGATTATTTTTCTGTCAGCGTAATCGAACCGTCCCAATCGGATGGCGGCGGATTTTTCAGCAAATCGTCGCAAAGCTCGATATACATTTCACAAAGAAAATCTTTCGCGCCGATTTCGCCCGTCGCTTCGGCAAACATTTTTTTTGCCAAATCAAATTGCCGGTGGCGATAAACATTAATCGCGCCGTGATACGTCGCCAGCCAATGCGGTTCCGGCTGCGAGCGGTCGCTTACGACGACATACGTTTCAACCGGCCTGGTTTTGCCTTTGAACGCAATTGCGCCGACGTTTCGATAAATGAAATGCTCGCGTGTCAATTTTTCCACTTCTTCGCCAATTAAAATGTCCGTATGAAATTGTTTCGTCGCGCTTTCGAGTCGCGCGGCAAGGTTCACGCCGTCGCCAAGAACAGCAAACTCCGTCCGCTTGGGATGCCCCATTTCTCCAACAACAACTTCGCCATGATTGACACCAATACCGGTCTTCCAATTTTTCCTATCAGGTTTCGTTGCCCAACGCTCGTTTAGTTTTGCCAGCGCCAGACGCATCTGCAACGCCGCCGATACAGCACTTCGCGCATCTTCAGCCAAGCCTTCGCTGTGCGTATCGCCCCAAGCTGCCATGATAGCGTCGCCAATATATTTTGAAAGCGTGCCACTTTCTTGCCGAATAATTCCACCCATTTCCAAAAAATATTCATTCAATTGTGCGACTAATTTCGTTGCGTCCGAGCTTTCGGTCATTGAAGTGAATCCACGAATGTCGCTAAATAAAATTGTGACTGCTTGCTTGCGGCCTTTTTTTCTTTCCTCGAAATCACGTTGGTCATCGAGAATTAATTTCGCCACATTTTCTGAAACAAGCCTGTTGAGTGCGCTGCGCGTGCGCAACCGCTCGATTTGTTCCAGCGCAAATTGAAATGCGACGCCAAACGTGCACGGCACGACAAAGCAAAACAACGGCTGCATCATCGGCAAAACGAGTTTGTGATACGAAAATGCGTATTGGCATCCGATGAAAAAAAGAACGACGGTTGTGATAAGCAATCCGACTTTAAGCAACGCGTTGCGAATATGAAGGCAAATTTCCAGCCCGAGAAATAACATTCCCAACGCAATGGCGAGATTTATCAGCAATGACGTTTCCGTCAGCCACGATTGATGTAACAATGCTCCTAAAATTTGCGCCTGAACTTCTGGCCCGGGCATTAAATCAAACGGCGTGACATGGATATCGTGAAAAATTTCCGCCGTCGGGCTGACGATAACAATTTTATTGCTGAAAACAGCTCCACTGCTGAACGGTGGATTCGTCCATAATTCATCTACAAACATATTTTCGACCGGCAATGGCCGATACGTTCCCGCGCGGCCTTGAAAATCAATCAGCCTGAATTCTCCGTGTGGCGGCGCGACTTGTTTGCCGTGAAATTTTTCCGCAGTCACTAGCGTAATCTGCGTTAAATCGTCGGGAATTTTTCCAGCGGCTACTTGTTGAGATAAATATACGGCGATATTTGGATTGATATCCTGCATTTCCGCAGTTTCACGTTCAACCGACGTGCGATAACGAACACGACGAACCGTGTCGTCGGCATCCGGCCATTGGTTGACGAGACCGACCACGGACAAATCGCCTTGCGTTATACGACTATTGGGTTGGATAAGCCGCTTGGTATGACCGTCGGGAGTTTTTTCATCCTGAATCATTTCGCCGATGACCACGCGGTCTTTGTATTTTTCCAAAACATGCGCAAATTCGTCATCGCCGTCCGTCGCGCTGGCAAAAACAAAATCGAACATAACCACCTTTGCGCCCGCACCCTCCAACTTGTCCAAAATCGCGGCATCAACGCGCCGGTCCCACGGCCACGGCTGTCGCATCAATTGCAACGTCGGCGACGCGGCAATTTCATTCGTCGAAAGCGCGTCGAGTTGAAATGCGCTCGTGCCGATTCCCACCAGTTGAATGTCTGCGTCCGCACGTCGTTCGCCGCGCAACAAATAACGCCGGTCAATCAGCGCGCCTTCACCTTTTTGCCAATACGGTTCGTCCGTCCACCATGTGAGTTCAGTCAGCCCAAAAACCAAAAAGCCGAAGCCGGCGATAATCCACCGCGAATATTGGCTTAAAAATTTTGACATGAAATAACGCTGCCACGCAGTTATTGCCAGCCTGCGAAATTAACTCAAGGAAATTTTTTGGAAGTGGTGCCCCGGCACGGACTCGAACCGTGAACCAATTGATTAAGAGTCAACTGCTCTACCAATTGAGCTACCGAGGCGACCGAACTGAAATTCTAACTCAAAAAAAAATTCTACAGCAATCTATTTTTGCGCCGATTGATGTTGTTGAATCGTCGCGGCGATGCTGCTGACCGTCTGCAAAACCTTTTTTGCCGCCTGCGGGTCGGAAATTTTCACGCCGTAATTTTTTTCCAGCGCCACCACGATTTGCAGCGCGTCCACCGAATCCAACCCCAAACTGTTCGGGCCGAACAATAGCTGGTCGTCGGCAATTTCTTCCGGCGCGGCTTGCAGCATCAAATTTTCGACCAGCATTTTTTTTACTTCCAGTTTCAAATCACTCATAAATCTTTTTGCAGCGTGCGCGAAATTTCAGCACAAATCAATTCGCTTTCACAAACCTCGCGCCAATCGCCTGCTGGTTTAAACCAACAACTTCAATATTTGCCACGCGCAATTCATTTCGTCGAATCGTTTCACATGCCAAAACGCATTGCCATGCAGCCGACGCCGCGAACGCTTCGCCAAAAATCATTTTCATTTTGTCGCCGGAAAAAATTTCTCCTGCCTTGCATAATGGCAATTGCGATTTCACTTTTTCCAAAGCGGCGGCGCGATTTTGTTTTTGCGTGAGTGGAAATGAATCCGTCACCGCCGACAATTCAATCGCATTCGTGGAAGAATTTTTCTTCAAATAAATCGCCCCGGCGCCGGCAGCGTGAACAGCGTTGCGCCGGAACAAATGCATTGCGTCCGAAACAATCCAGTCGTTTTCCTCCGCGCCGACGACAACGCACGCGTCAACTTTTTCATCGGCCAACCATTCGGCGGCGAGCGCGAGTCCTTGCAAAAAAGTTCCGTCGTCGCCGACGAGCGTGTAATTGATTTCCGGCGTGCCAAGAAAGGCGCCGACGTGGCTGGCGGGCGAATTAAAAACGGTTTCGGGAAACAGCAATGGGCTTGCCGTGCCCGGTTGGTGCAATACTTCCTCAAAAAAGCGCCGCGTGTAATTGACGCAACCGTCCAAAACGCAAACGACGATTCCTAATTTCAAATTGCCGGATTGAATTTTTGAAATGTCGTCGCCAATCGCTTCAATTGCCGCGCCGACTGTGTATTGCGCAATCGCCGTCGAGCGGCGCAATCGCGGATGTGCCAGAAAAACCGGACGCGAAATCGGCGGCGGAACATTTCTCGTTCGCAACGGATTTTCCCAACCCGGCCGCTGCAAATTTTGCACCGGCAACGAAACATTTTTTTTCCACGCTTCAAATAAATCCGCGACGTTCCAACCCGCCGGCGAAACCGCGCCGGAACCGCAAATAAAAATTTTATCCGTTGCGTTCACGAGAATTTTCGAAAAACAAGCGATGCATTTGCGCCGCCGAAACCAAATGAATTGGAAAGCGCAATTTCAATTTTCTTTTCTGTCGGTTGGCGAACAATTTGAAATTTCGCCGCCGGGTCAATTTCATTCACCGAAATTTCCGGCGGCAAAAATTGTTCGCGCAACGCCATCAAACAAACAACCGCTTCGACCGCGCCCGCCGCGCCAAGCAAATGGCCGATGCTCGCTTTGGTTGAGCTGACAAAAAGATTTCGGCTCGCGTGGACGCTCGCCCCACCAATCCAGCGATTGATGGCCGCAGCTTCCGTTGCGTCATTTTGCGGCGTGGCCGTGCCATGCGCATTGATGTAATTCACTTGTTCCGGCAAAATTTTTGCCATCGCGCAGGCAGCATTCATCGAGGCAAACGCGGCATCACCATTTGGGTGCGGCTGCGTCAAATGATGCGTGTCTGTCGCCGCGCCGTAGCCGATAATTTCGCCAAGAATTTCCGCGCCGCGCTTTTTTGCCGAGTCCAAACTTTCCAAAGTCAAAATCGCGGCGCCTTCGCCAAGCGAAAGTCCGTCGCGCTTCGCATCAAATGGACGGCACGGATTTGGCGAGAGCGCTTGTAGCGAATCAAAACCGGCAAACGTCAATTGGCAAAGCGCATCGTAGCCGCCGGTCAAAACTTTTTGCGCGCGCCCGGCGCGAATTATTTCAAATGCATGTCCG
>JAJPKI010000051.1 GCA_021323835.1 Verrucomicrobiota bacterium
ACTTTTTTGTAGTGCGCGGAAAACGGCAGCACGGCATCGCGCAAAAATTTTTGCAGCCGTTCCGATTGCCATCGGTGGACGGCGTCCTCAGGCAAGTTGTGCCAGTTTTCCCAGAGCAGGTTCATTGATTGCGGTTCTTTTTTCGACCAGCGCTTTAATTTCCGGCAAATGCTTTTCCGTAATTTGCCTTCCCGCGGCGATGAAGCGGCCGGGATTTTTGAAATCGAGCCAGCGGTCGTCGGCGATGCGCGGACGCAGCACGACATCGGCATCGCGCCCCAGTGCTTCGGCCATGCTGATTTGCGCGCCGTGAATGCTGCGCATCATGATGTCCAAAATATTTCCACGCGCCATAAAGTTGAGATGCTCGTCCACTGGAATCAATTTGCGAACCATTTCGCGTGCGCGACGTTTCGTCAATTGCGCCAGCTCGCGCTCGGCCTGCAAACAATATTTGATGCGGTCGGGCGTGGGAATGGCGTTGACAGCAATAATCCTGCCGACGCCAAGTTCGCGCAAAACGTCCACGGGCATCGGGTCAACAATGCCGCCGTCAACGTAAGTTTCATCACCGAGTTCGACCGGCACGCAAACGCCCGGAACCGCGATGCTCGCGTGAACGGCGTCCGCCACTTCGCCGCTGGAAAAAACAATTCGCTCGAGCGTCGCGAGATTTGTGGCGATAACGTGCAATGGCCGGACCAATTCGGCAAAGCGAACGTTGCCAATGGATTTTTGCAAACGGCGTTTCCCCGCAAAGCCGCGACTAACACCTTGTCGTGGCAAAAACGCAGGGTCAATCAAACTCAAAAACGCCCAACGCGATTCCATTTCGCGAGCGACGGCTTCGAGTTCCGCGCCGTTCTTGCCCGCGTTCCAAATCGCGCCGACATACGCGCCCATGCTCGAACCAGCGACGACATCAATATCAATCCCATTTTCCTCCAGCACTTGAATCACGCCGATGTGCGACAAACCTTTCGCCGCGCCGGACGACAGCGCGAGGCCGATGAGACAATTCCCGATTTCGCGCGCGAGGCGGCGAACGTCCGAGCGAAATGGCGCTGGGGTTTTCGCGTCGGGAATTTCCGGCTTCGGACAATTGCGAATGAAATTTTCGACCGGACTGCACACGCGCGTGATGAGCGCGTCGAAACCGTCAACAATTTCGCCTTCGCGCAAGCAAAGAACCGGTTTGATACGAACGCTCGTGTCATCGTGACGGCGCAATTCGCGCATGAGCAAATCCAAATGATAAACGTCCTCGCTCGCCGCGCCGACGAAGAGATAGCCCGTGTCCGAACGCAAAAGAAATTCAAACAACGTCGGCGCAAAAATTTCATCGGCCACCGCTTCAATCAGCACGTAACGAAAGCGGCGACGCAATTGTTCGACCAGCGATGCGATTCGTTCCGGTTGATATAATTCGCCATTTTCGCCGAGCGTCAGAGAATGATAACCGCCGTCCGTGCGTGGAATTTCATTGGGCAACGAAAAACTTCCATTGATGGCAATTCGGTCGCGGAAAATCGTCGTCGTATCGCCACTCAACGGACGCACCAGGCGGATGAGCGCCACGGAACAATCCGATTCCGCGCAAAGCGATGCGGCGATTTGTTCGCCGAGCAGCGATGCCGGCATTTTGCGGGAAAGAAACGCGAGGGTGACCACCCGGTTGCCGGTAGCCAAATCGCGGACTGGACGTTCCAAATTCATTTTCTCGCACCGGGAACGGAACCTTAGAACTCCACCGTCTGACAGCCAAGGCGCCGTGCCTGGTTGATTACTGATTCTCACCGCACCTTAAATCCAAACCGTGACCGCGTCAAATACCGTGAAAGCCTAATTGCACAAAGCGGGATTGTAACCGCGACATTTGCGTCGCACGGCGCAATCTGAAAGTTGCGGCTACATGAATTTTACGGCAGGGCGCGATGTCCTTATCGCGCCGCTGGTAGCCGTCGGCAAAGACTGATGTTTGTCGGCTGTCGTATTTGCCGCAAAATGACAAAAACTTTAATCTCGACAGCCATTTAATGCGGAATTAGGGTCGAAGTATGAAACGAGATAGGCCGCAAACTGCGGCCTAATGTCTGTTAGGCGACTACACATTTTTATGAACACTCAAGCATTCACAACGGTTCGCACGACTCGGACACCGATAGAGGCGGGTCTTGTGATTAGCATTCTGGAGAGTGCTGGACTTCACCCGCTGGAGTTGAGCATCTCTGGCCATTGCTCGGTGGCAGGCGCGGACATTGATTACTCGGTGCGCGTGCCGACGGCGGAGGCAGCGGAGGCGCGAGAGGTTCTTAGTTCGTATGACAAATCAGCCGCCTAACCCCACACTGGAGGTCAGGTAATTTTCCACTTTTTATTCGCGCAAACGGTTTAACCCGTTAAATTGCGTGCGATGAATTTGCCCTGCGACAGAAACTTTCCGTTCGCCAGCTTGTTTTAATCCGCAATCACATGACCAACCAACTCGAAGCCGCCCGCGCCATTTACAAACGCATCGCCGATAACATCGCCAAAGTCATGCACGGCCAGGCGGATGCCACGCGCAATCTGCTGGCCGCGCTCGCCAGCGGCGGCCACGTGTTGCTTGAAGATTTTCCCGGCACGGGCAAGACGACGCTGGCCAAGGCGTTGGCACGCTCCATTGACGCGCAGTTCAAGCGCATCCAGTTCACGCCGGATTTGTTGCCGTCGGATATTTTGGGCGTTTCAGTTTTCAACCAGCGCGACCAGCAATTTCATTTCCATGATGGCCCGATTTTCACCGACATTTTGCTCGCGGACGAAATCAATCGCGCTTCGCCGCGCACGCAATCGGCGTTGCTGGAAGCGATGGGCGAGAATCAGGTAAGCGTGGAAGGTGAACGGCGCAGTTTGTCGGAAATGTTTTTTGTCATCGCCACGGAAAATCCGGTGGAGTTTCGCGGCACGTATCCGCTGCCGGAAGCGCAGATGGACCGGTTCGCAATGCAATTCACACTCGGCTACG
>JAJPKI010000202.1 GCA_021323835.1 Verrucomicrobiota bacterium
GCGGTGATAAATTGGAAATTGTAAAAATTGTTGCGGGCGGCTGATTAATCGCCAGCCAGTTAATTATGAAGTTTGAAAATGGGCGCTGATAATTGTTGCCGTGGTTTTTGTTGCGCGCGCAAACGCGGCGGATGCCGATTCCGCGCAAATGTGGCAGGCATTGACGAATTTCGATTTGTCGCCGCCGATGTCGTGGCAGACCAATCCGCCAACGCAAGCGGAGTTGTCGAAATTCGACGACCAGCGCGCCGCAGAAGTCGCGTCGCTGGTGGATTTTTGGGGAACATGGTGTCCGGTTTGCGTGCAGGAAATGCCGGAGTTGAAAAAAATTTACGCGCAATATCATGAGAAAGATTTTGAAATCATCGGTCTCAATTACGACGAGAATACAAACGTAATGCAGCAATTTCTGAAACAAAATGATTTGCCGTGGCCGCAGGAATTCGTCGGGCGCCAAAGCACGAAATATCTGAAAGATTATTCCATCAATTTTTTCCCGACCATCTGGCTGGTGGATAAAAAAGGAATTGTTCGCGACATTCATGGACGCGTGAACATGGAAGCGAAGCTTCAGAAGTTGCTCGCCGAATAAACGAAATTCTTTCTCCAAATCCGGCGCGCGTAAGTTTAAGCTGACGCAAATGAACTGGATGATTTTTTGGACGGTCATCGGCTGGTTGGGCAACGCGATTTTTTTCTCGCGCTTCGTCGTGCAGTGGTATGCGACGGAAAAAAAGAAGCAAGTCGTCGTGCCGCAATTGTTCTGGTGGTTAAGCCTTGCCGGTTCCTTGCTGCTGCTGGCGTATGCGATTTTTTACGACAAGCATCACGTGATTATTTTTGCCTACGCGTTCACGTGGATTCCTTACATTCGCAATCTTGTCATTCACCACCGGCACAAAAAGGCGCACATGGATTGCGAAGGTTGCGGATTGAAAGTTCCGCCTGAAGCAAATTTCTGCCCGAATTGCGGATTGAAGCAGCCTACTTCTTAGGCGCTACGGCAGGTGCGGTCGGCGGCGTTGGATGCCAGCCGTATTTTTCCAGCACCGGTTGAAAATCCGGATGCGCCGTGGCGTAAGCGATAAGTTGGTTTTTGAACGTGTCAAGCTGCTGGTGATTGATATGTGGCTCAATTTGATTGTAAACCTGAATAATGGGCGCGGTTTGTTGTCGCGTGGCTTCGAGAATTTTTCCGGTGGTGCGTGATTGATATGCGAGATAAGTCGCCACGGTGCCGCTGACGACGATGAGCGCGAGCATCAAAATAAAATTCTGCCGGCGCAATGAATCAACTTGCTCTTCGAGATTTTCGTTCATGGCTTTTTAGTCGTAGTCGGTTGTTGAGCCTGCGCCGTCTGCAAAATACGAGTCAATTCGGGATTTGGCTTTTTGTTGTTAAAATCGGAAACATCGCGAGCCAAAGCTTCAGTTTGCTGAATGTTATTCAGCTCAAACTGGTCCTGCGCGGCTTGATATTGAAGCGTGTGCAAGCTGATGTTCTGAAAAATCGTTCGCACGGCGAAAAAGACGTCCAGAAAAATCAACGCACCCAGCACAAACGTCAAAACCAGATTTGTCATTTCATTTCTCATACTGAATGGCAGAAAATCTAGCGGAACGGCGGCGGATGTCCACTTCCATTTTGCGCAAAAATGCCGCGCTGAAAATGTCCCCGCTGGACTTTCAATCGCAATTCCGCATCTTGGGCGCATGAAAATCCATTTCTTCGGCGCCGCGCGCACCACCACCGGCTCGATGTATCTCATCGAAGTGAATGGCAAAAAACTTTTGCTCGAATGCGGATTGTTCCAGGGCCATCGCCAGGAATCCGAGCAACTCAACAAAACGCTGCCGTTCGACCCGCGGCAAATTGACGCCGTTGTCTTGAGCCATTCGCATCTCGACCACGCGGGAAAATTGCCCATGCTCTGCAAAAATTACGACGGCCCGATTCATTGCACCGGCGCCACGAGCGATTTATGCGGCATCATGCTCCTCGATTCCGCGCATATTCAGGAACAGGAC
This sequence comes from Verrucomicrobiota bacterium, assembly GCA_021323835.1. Taxonomy (GTDB): domain Bacteria; phylum Verrucomicrobiota; class Verrucomicrobiia; order Limisphaerales; family UBA11358; genus UBA11358. Next base: position 2,029 of record JAJPKI010000202.1, read on the forward strand.
GCGATGTTCGTTTCCAAACTCCGCGCGCAAAAACATCAGCCGCCCGTCGAGCCGCTTTATACGACGCCCGACGCCGAGAAATGCGTCAAGCAACTTGTCGCGCACGATTACGAAAAAACGTTTTCGCCCGTGGACGGCGTGAACGTCACCTTTCGCGACGCCGGGCACATTCTCGGCTCGGCGCAAGTGATTTTGGATATTTCCGAAAAAGGAAAAAATTTCCGCTGGCTCTTCAGCGGCGACATCGGGCGCGGCGGCGACGAATTGCTTTACGACCCGAAGCCCGTCGAGAACGTGGATTTTCTCCAAATCGAATCCACCTACGCCGCGCGCGTTCACGAGCAACGTCCCGACGCCGACGATTTAGTCGGCAAAGCCGTCGGTGAAACGCTCAAGCAAAATGGAAAAATAATTATTCCCGCGTTTTCCGTCGGTCGCACGCAGCAGATTGTTTATGTGCTGCACGAATTGACCTGCGCCGGAAAATTGCCGCGCGCGCCGATTTTTGTGGACAGCCCGTTGAGCGTCCATGCCACGGACATTTATTTGAAGCATCCTGAAAGTTTGCGCGACACGATTTATAAAACGATGTGCGACAGCGAAAATCCGTTCGGCATGAAGAATCTCACCTACATTGCCAGCGCCGAAGATTCCAAGAAGCTCAACGACCGCAAAGAAGGCATGATTATCATCAGCGCCTCGGGCATGTGCGAGGCCGGTCGCGTGCGGCATCATTTGGCCAACAACATCGGCTACGCGAACAATCTCATTTTGTTCATCGGCTATTGCGCGCCCGACACGCTCGGCGCGAAAATTACCGCCGGCGTCAATCCCGTGAACATTTTCGGCGAACCGCATCAGGTCAAAGCCAAAGTCCTTTCGCTGGACACCTATTCCGGCCATGCGGACAAAAATGAATTGAAGACTTACGTCAAAAAAATTTCCGGCGACATCAAAAAAGTTTTCTGCATTCACGGCGAAGAAACGCAAGTGCTCGCCCACGTTGAAACCCTGCGCGGCATGAAGCCCAACGCCGACGTCATTGCGCCGAAATATCAGCAAATGATCGAGATTTAACCGATAAATTTCATGGCTGGACAGATAAGTTTTAATGCCGAAACGATAATTTTCAGTCTTTAGACTATAATTTTTATGAACTGACAAATAAATTTCATAGTTAGAATGATAATTTACAAGAACGAAGAAATAAATTTCATCACCGAACATATAAGTTTCATCATATATACGATAAATTTAATGAATGAGACGATAAATTATTCCGTTGTTGACTTCAATTTGCCAATAAATACGCTGTTTTCGCATGAATGCGACCTCTGAATCTCCGAAAGTAACACTTCCATCGCCATTGCCGGATTCCGACAAAATGGTCAAAGCGCTTGGCAGTCCGGTGCGCTGGAAAATGCTCAAGGAATTGAGCAGCGGCGAGCCGCGCACGATTGGCGAACTGGCATCCGCCGCCGGTTGCAATTACGACAACGCCGGGCGGCATCTGATTGTGTTGCGCAAAGCCGGGCTGGTGGTGCAGGGACGCGGACGGCTTTACCAAATTCCCAAACAATATCTTTCCGCCACCGGCCAGCCGCATGTGGATTACGGCCATTGCCTGCTGCGAATGGATGCGGCGGGATAATTTCAATGGTAGGGTTGGCTCGCCGAGCCGACCGCGGACGCCTCGGCGAGGCGTCCCCACCACAACGGGCGGGATTGAAAAATTCCGGCCGTTTTACAGGTGGAAATCCTTGTTGTCGGACACCGGCTGGCGCGGCATTAGTTTTGCCAACTTGCCGCTGCAAGACTGGCGAGCGCACGTCGCTCGACGGCAAATGAACAAGGCCAATCAGTTCGTCGCTGTTCAAAATCATTCCACTGCGACGGGACTGACGGAACAATGTATCAATGACATGTTCCTCGAAAGGATAGTCGTCGTTTTTGAGCGGAATGAGATGGTTGCCTTGCGGATTGGAAAACGAACGCAACGCTCCAGCCATGTCGCATGCGATCTGCGTCGCATGATCGAATGTCCCGGCCTTCGTCGCTATGCGAACGACAGCGGCGAAAAGGGGCTTTGAAATTTTCGTTTCTGCCGCGCTCGTCAATTCCGGCTGATTGACGAAAAACGGCTTGCCGTCTGCACTGGTGACGGAATTTATGATGCTCTCGTGCCAATTCTCCTGCACCGGCTGCCATAGAACTTGAAACACGCCGATTTCGTCCGGTTGCAACTCCGATAACGCGCCGACAATGGCGGTGAAAGGGTCGGACTTAGTATTGGCGAGCGAAAACATAAATTCCCGCGCCAGCCCGAATTCAATCACCAATTCTTGCTCTCCCGAAGATGTCAGCCATGTATGCGCCAGCGTGTCCTTACATTCTTTGTATTGCGCTTCCGGAAAGAATGACTGCAACTGCCGACGCAAAAGTGGAATGTCATGGGGTATGCCAGCAAATTGCGTGATGATTTTCTTAACAGTAAAAGCAGTTGCCAAAGTTGAATGACGGCGGGAATTTCGGCAAAGCGGCATGAGAAAAAATATGACGTGCCGAACGGCGCGCCGCACACATCGAACACTAATCGTTCGCGGCTCATGCGCAAATATTCTCGCTTGTCGGACAGGATGCCGCCTTCCGAGAATTCGACGCGCGAGATTTCAAGGCCGGGGACTTTGCGTTCCTGCAATGCCCTTTCGATTGTTTCGTAAAACTCTTTTGCTGACGTGCCGAAATTTGGAACGAGTGAATACCAATGGCTTAAGACGTCAGCCCTTTTTGACCTGAAGAATTCCATCATACCATTTGCCTTTTTTCCTGATTCCCTTAACCGCACACAGAAAAACAATAGTTGGCGAATGAGTCAAATCAAAAGTCTTTGAATCACCAAAACAATCAAACCGAGCAAGGCCAGAGGCGAATTCAGTAGGTGGTGGGCGAGACCATTTAAAAATTCAATGCTGAAACATTTCAAGACCAGCGTTTCGGATGCTGCTTGATATCAGGACACATCAAAAAAAATTGAGAAGAATGTTGCGCTTGCGTCAGCGATGGAATGGAATTAATGTCGAGAAAATTCACCAACGATAATTCCAATGAAAAACCTGCATCAACTCCTAAAAAGCAATAAATTGCTTGTTGGGGCTGGGGCTCATGATGGAATTTCAGCCATTCTCGCAGAGCGAACAGGGTTTGATTTAATATGGGCAAGTGGTTTCGAAATCGCAACGTCCTTCGGCATTCCGGACGCAAGTATATTAACCATGACAGAACACTTGGAGCGAACCAATGAGATGGATAGATCTGTGAAGCTGCCAGTAATAGCCGACTGTGACAATGGCTATGGCGATTCAATTAACGCTGTGAATGCTATAAAGCAATTTGAAAGAGCCGGAATTGCAGGTGTTTGTTTGGAAGACAGTTTATTTCCAAAGAGGTGTAGTTTTTATTCAGGTTTTCAAAGGTATCTAGCATCGCCAAAGCAGCACGCCCTAAAAATACGTGCCTGCAAAGATGCACAAAAATCGAATGAGTTTTTCTTAATTGCTCGGACTGAGGCCCTAATTGCAGGGAACGATATGTCTGACGCACTCTCACGAGCAGAAGCCTATGCGCAGGCGGGAGCAGACGCGATTCTGGTGCACTCAAAACAAAAAGACCCTGATGAGATTATCACTTTCTCAAAACAATGGCGGATGCAAACTCCTCTCGTGGCAATCCCAACCACCTACGATTCGTTCTCCGCAAAGCAATTACATCTGCTAGGTTATAAGATAGTTATTTTTGCGAATCAAGGTATTCGATCAGCAATTAAAGCTATCGAGGACAATTTACGGCTTTTAATATCCGCGGGGCAGGCATCCGTTTTGAGAGAAAAAATGGTTTCAATTGAGGACGTGTCTGATCTAGTAAATGTAAACTCCATGAAGCTCACTGAACAAAAATATTCCATGCCAGGTGAGCCTAATCTCTGATGACTTCGCGCAAATTTTGTAAATTGATTCATGAAGAACGAATCACGTTCTGCACCGGAGTTCCAGACTCGACATTGGCTGATTTATTTCGCGAAATAGAAAAGGATAAGCGATTCGATTATGTGCCATCTGTTCGAGAAGATTTAGCGATAGGATTAGCAACGGGAGCCTTTTTTGCAAACAGACGCTCATTGGTGTTAATGCAAAATTCTGGTCTGGGATATTGCTTAAATGCATTAGCATCTTTGCCATTGTTGTATCATGTTCCGATGCTTCTAGTAATTGGTTGGCGTGGCTACGGGAATCACGATTCCCCAGAGCATACTATTTTTGGCAAAAGCACAACGGCATTACTAAAAGCAGTCGGCATCCCATATTTAGTTCTAGGATCTAAAAAAGAAGAAGAGAAAATCAATCTACTAATAAAACAAATGCATGCCAATCACATGCCGGTAGCTCTACTTGTCCGAGATGGCATTCTAAAAAATGAAACGAAATGAAGCTATAAGTTGTGTTTTATCGCTTCTTAAACGAGAAGTCGTTGTCGCGGCAAACGGAATGATTAGTCGTGAAGCCCATGCGGCCCGCGATCGGACATCAAATTTTTATATGCTAGGCTCCATGGGATTGGCAAGTTCAATTGCTTTGGGAATAGCTGTTAATAAACCCAGCCGAAAGGTAGTTGTTCTTGACGGTGATGGCAATGTTTTGATGGGGTTGGGGGCATTAGCTATGGCGGGGAACTCGCAGCCTAAAAATTTAGTCCATTTTGTTTTCGATAATGAGCGCTATGAATCGACTGGTGGACAACCATCAATTTCAAATAAAATAGATTTGGATAAAATTGCCTTGGCTTCGGGATATAAACAAGTATTCAAAGTTTGCACCATCGCCGAGTTAAAACTTGCATCGAAACACGTGTTGGCGAATGATGGGTTATCGTTTGTAGTCGTCAAAGTCTCGGCTGATGACCCAAAAGACGGCGCCCGAAGAGTTTCACAAAGCCCCATTAAAATTGCCAACAGGTTCATCGCCTCAGTCAATTTGTAATTTTTATTAATGAATCCCCAAAATATTCTTCGCTCTTTTCAAAACCTCCTCAAATAAATCGCGTTCGCCGTCAAATGATAATTTATGCGCGTCAGGTAACTGGTCGAAATATTGCACCGAACCTACTTCTCTTGCACTGCTTTCTTGCATTGGTTTGCCAACGATTCCACAATAATAAATGCCGAACGGCGTCTGCTTCACTTCCTGGACATTTGTGATTTCAAGACCCGTCTCTTCCCTAAATTCCCTTATCGCTGATGCCTTGGGATCTTCAGCGGGCTCTATGTAGCCACTTGGATATTCAAGTCCTTTGCGTATTTTGTTATATACCAGCACAAATTTATTCTTTTGAAGATCAAATCCAATCACGCTGACATAATAACGACTCTGTTCCCAATAAAAATCAAAATGGTTTAAGAACGCCTTGCCAAGTTCACTATGAGCCAATAGATCGATTTCAAAAACAGGGCATTCAGATACAGGTTTGCAGAGCAGGAACGAAATATACAACCTATTATCAATAATAACAAAGAAGGTGGTAGGTAGCCTTGTGTAAAACCGCATATCAAATTTTTTATGCTCTGGATCAATTTCCGAAAGTTGACGCGCCACTTCCCGCGCGTTAGTTAGGTCATGGCTATAATGATGACGGACTCCAGCTATATCCATCATAGCGTCTCTGTCTTTTACAAAATTCCGCTCACCCATAGAATCCATTGCTAAAATTGATATTTTGCATTTGTCATTTTGGTTTTCAATTTTCTTGGTGATAATAACTGCCATTTGTGGAGTAAATAGATGTCGGCCGGAAACCAAGAAGAATTTTACCCGCTCTTTCGCGTCTTTTATCAGATGCGCCAAATCTATACCTGCAAAATTAGTATGCACTATTGTAGCACATTGTTGCAGTTCTTTTGCCTTTAACATTGTTTTGTAGTTTGAAATCTCTTTCTCATAATGTTCTGTCAACCGTTTATTATCATTTGGATCAATAATCGCTCCTATCCAAAGAAAAACCGCTCCCACCAACAACCCTGCACCTATATGCACCAGAATATTGGCAATGTCGGGGTTAATTTTCCCCGACCACGCGAGCACCAATAGAATGATTCCCAAAGAAATCAAGATAACGAGTAAAACTGGCAATTTTTTCATTTGAAGGTCGAATGCGATTTTCTAAACTAATTATACAGGAATGTGGCCTGTCCCGTCAAATGGCGAAAATCGACAATTCGTCGATTGAATGTGTAAAAACGCCCCTGGCCAAAATGGTCAGGGGCGAATTCTAAACTTAATTGTAGAAATATCCCAACTCACGCAAAGAACTATGCTTTGGATTCCCCATGATGACGTGATCGAGCACGTCGATTTTCAACAACTGTCCGGCGCGAATCAGGTCACGCGTCACTTTAATGTCGGCCTCTGACGGCGTTGACTCGCCGCTTGGGTGATTGTGCATGAGCACAACCGCTGCCGCCCTCATCGCAACCGCGACATTGAACACTTCGCGCGGATGCACGAGCAGCGTGTCCATCGTGCCGATGGTGACCAATTGATGCCCATACACACGATGGCGAGTATTGAGCAGCAGGACCGCCAGGCATTCGCGGTGAGAATCGTAGAACGGATTCCCTGCGATATTCAGCCGCCAATATTCTGCCGCCGTTTCCGGATTGTCGCAGATTTTCATCTGCTCCGGCAACGGACATTCCCGCAAGGTGATGACCTTATATTCCTTCGCGGAATAGGGCTTCGTGGACATTTCGTTCATCACCATTTCGCTCGCGGGCTTCACCTGATAATACGAGCGCGGGTCGCCGCCAGCTCGCATTCTTGGCACACCACACGGATGCTGCCAGCATTTGCGCTGTCCGTTCCAATGGAAACCAAGTTTCTTCAAGTTGTCTTTGATTTCCTTTACCGGCGGAACATTGAATTCCAGCCATACCCATCTGCCGACGACCGTCGCTTTGTCAAGCAAGTCGGGCATCTCTGTTTTTAACCGTTCCAACAATGACAGGGTTGTTTCTTTTTCTTTCACAATTTATTCTCTTTCTGCCGTCCGGCCTGATCGCGCAGGCTTGCTTCCGGTTTGGTTTTCTCTCGACTGGAAGCAGGACGGCCTTCAGCGAGAAATTTTATTATCCAAGCGCCAATTCCTGCTGATGAAGCGAAACTTTGATTCGTTCCACTTCGGCAGGTTTCGGCGGCTGGCCTTGTTCTTTCGCTTCGGGTGTTTGATTTCGGATTCCGACAGGAAGCCACGGCGCGATGTAATGGATGTTCGACCAAGCGGCCCAACATTCCATCGACAACGTGTTGCCGTGGATGACGCGTGTGGGAACTCCCCACAACGTCGTGTTCACAAACGCCATGTCACACGCCGTCCGGCTGATGTCCATGGCGGTGACTCGCAATCTACGCCGCACTTCCGGTGAACAAGCCTGGGCGAGGGACAAAATCATTGCCCCTGCGCCGCAAGCCGGTTCGCAGACGGTGATAACGCCTTCCTTCGGCAGAGATTCCATGTCGCCAAGCGTCATCCGCGCCATGAGGTCGCAGACGGGCTGGCAACATCTTTTTTCAGAAGGGACAATTTGATGCGGCGATTTTCCATTTTCAAAAAGCCATGGAAATCCATTCCAATTATTTTGAAAGCCATAATAACCGTGACATTTCTTATGCAGAAGATCACCTCAACTTCGGATTGGCTCTTTATAAAGTTGGAAAAGTGGATGAAGCGATTGTGCAATATCAAAATGCCTTGGAAATCAATCCCGACCTCGCTCTAGCACATAATGATTTGGCTAATGCGCTCGTAAAAATCGGTCGCACGGATGAATCTATTACCCATTATCAAAAAGCCTTGGACTTAAATCCGCAATATGCTGAAGCTTACAATAATTTTGGAAACGTGCTGATGCAAATTAATCAATTGGATAAAGCAATCGCGCAATATCAAATGGCATTAAAATATAATTCCGCCTACGTTTCAGCTTATAACAATCTCGGCATTGCCTTTCTTCGAAAAGGCCGAATTGAAGATGCCATTGCAAATTACCAAAAGGCTTTACAAATAGATCCAAGCCATATCGAAGCTCGATATAATTTGGGATGTGCTTTTTACAAGGAGGGTAAAGTTGAAGAGGCGATCGCAAGTTGGTTGCCCACGACAATCTTGACGGATCGGAAGCGGAAGCTGGTCAATATGGTTCTTTTGTCGCACTGGCCATTCGATTGGTTGAATCAAAGCCATAGGCAATCACGGAATATGCTCCAGGCAATAATGTTACGGGATTATCTAAGGTTTTGAAGCGATTACCGCCTTGAAGCCTTCCTGGATTTGCGGCATCAAATGACAAGCTTTCCAATAAGACGCCACGATTACCTGTTTTGGAGTAAAACTATCCCGATATTCCGCAGGTTGACACGAATGCATTGCAGAAAATAAGTCCACCGTAATGAATTATGAAATTTGAGAGTCCAGATTGCAGGCACATTTTCCAAATCTTCTTGCTGACTTTATTGGTGTTCTGCGGCGGGTGCGCAACAGATAAAATAAAATCTGAAGAAGGGAAAACTTTGCCGGTGGTTCTTCAAGACCTTCATTTGGAAAATGCTCCAACATTTATTGAGCCGAATGGTTCTTATGATTTAAACACCTACGCCTATCAAACAAGAGGCAAAGTTTTATTTCTGGATGTCCTTCAATCAAATAATGTCGTTACTCGTGCTTATTTCGCGGATGGTGATGCGGTCAAACGAACACCTGCGATTGAAAATGTAGGAACGAACAAAGTGACAAAGCCGGATTGATTCTTTTCCGCAAAAATGAGGCAGTCGCTGCCGTTGGATAATTCCGTTTCAATCCCTAAAATTCACAAACTGCACGGCCACGGGAAATTCTTTCGCGCGCACGGCGGCGATGACGGTTTGCAATTCGTCGCGGCTCTTGCTGTTCACGCGAATTTTCTCGCCTTCAATCTGCGTCGTCACCTTGAACTTGCCGTCGCGCACAAAGCCGGTGATTTGTTTGGCCACCGCGGTTTCAATGCCTTCTTTAATTTTGATGATTTGCCGCGCATGGCCGAGCGGCGAAATGTCCGGCGGCATTTGCTCCACGCTTTTCAAACTGACGCCGCGCTTGGCAAGTTTGCCGATGACCATTTCGTTGAGCGTGCGGACCTTGAAATCGTCTTCTGCGCTCAATTTGATTTCCGTTTTCTCTAAAACAATTTCCGCTTTGCTTCCTTTGAAGTCGAAGCGGTTGGCCAATTCTTTTTTGGCCTGGTTGACGGCGTTTTCGATTTCCATCGAGTTGACCTGCGAAACAATGTCGAAGCTTGGCATAAATAATTTTAGATTTGTAGCAGCGGACGTTAGTCCGCTCCAATTCAACCGTAAATCAAAAAATGAGCCGACGCACGTCGACTGCTACAGTGAATTGAATTTTTATCCGTGTCAATCCGTGTCCATTCGTGGTTAATTATTCGCCGATGCCAGCCGCCGTCGCTATTTGGATTTGGTTCTGCGCGTATCTCAATTGCGCGGGCTGTGCGCTGTCAGCAGTCCACCAATTGAACGCCGCCGGTTATGCAATCGCGCTCGCAGTTTGGTTCGCAACGCTTTTTATTTTCCGCAAATCGCTCTCTCGACCTTCGACCCTCGACTTTCGACGAATCAGCCGCCGTTTCCGTAAACCATTTCCGTTCGCATTTTTTATTTTAACAGCAATGGCATTTCTTGGTGGCGTCTTGTATGCGCCGACCAATTACGACGCGCTGGCGTATCGCGAGCCGCGTGTGCTGCACTGGCTCGCTGCAAATCAGTGGCATTGGATTCACACCATTTTCGACCGCGTGAATGATCGTTCGTGCGGCTTCGAATGGGTTTCCGCGCCGTTCATCGCCATTTTCAAGACCGACCGATTTTTATTTCTGCTGAATTTCATTTCGTTCCTGTTTTTGCCCGGCCTGATTTTCAGCGTCTTCACGCGCCTCGGCGTGCGCCGTCGCGTCGCATGGCATTGGATGTGGATTGTGCCGACCGGCTACGGATTTATTTTGCAGGCCGCCAGCATCGGCAACGATTTGTTCGGCGCGACCTTTGCGCTCGCAGCGGTTGATTTTGCATTACGCGCAAAAATTTCCCGTTCACCCCGCGATTTTTTCATTTCCATTTTGGCCGCTGCGATAATGACGAGCGCAAAAACGAGCAGCCTGCCGCTGTTGTTGCCGTGGGCGATTGCCATTTTGCCTTCGCTGAAAATTATTTTGCGCCGACCGCTCGCGACAATCGCCGTTTGCGCGATTGCCATTTTTGCATCCGCATTGCCGACGATGTATTTGAACGAAAAGTTTTCCCACGACTGGTCGGGCGCGCATTTGGACAATGGGAACGTCCCGCACGCCGCCATTTTGAAAACCGGCGCAAATACAATTTTGCTCACGATTGAAAATTTTGCGCCGCCGATTTTCCCGATGAACGGAAAATGGAACAGCGTGGTTGAAAATCATTTGCCGCCGAAGCTCAGAGAAAACCTCGCGCAAATCATTGAAAGTCCCGGCTGCAAATTCTCGCTCGACCAAATGCAAATTGAGGAAAATGCCGGACTTGGATTTGGCGTTTCGGTTTTGTTGCTGGCCAGCATTTTCGCAGCGGTTTTTTTGCGAAATAAAAATTTCCCGCGCAACGAAACCATTTGGCTTAAATGCGTTCGCTGGTCACCGCTCATTTCACTGCTAGCGGTTTTATTGGCGTCAAATATCACCGCCATCGCGCGCGCGTTGATTCCGTATTACGCACTGCTCATTCCAATTTTGCTCGTTTGCGCCGGACACGAGCGCGTTGTCAAAAAATGCTGGTGGCGCGGTGCGACATTTTTTGTTTTCGCAATCACGGCTCTGCTTTTAATCATTTCGCCAGCAAGACCTTTGTTCCCGGTGCTCACCATTTTGGACAAAATGCCAAATGCGCCCGCGCGCGTGCGCGAAGTTTATTCCGTTTATCGCGAGCGCAACGATGCTTTCGCTCCAGCAAAAGAAATTTTGCCGGCGGATTTGAAAGTTCTCGGCGTGACGACGTTTGACGACCCGGAAACATCGTTGTGGCGTCCATTCGGCTCGCGGCAAATTGTTCATGTTTGCCCGCAGGACACGGCGGCAGATTTGAAAGCCGAAAATGTCGAATACATTTTGGTTCGAGGTGAAGCATTTGGTAAATGGTTTCCCGAATCGCTGGATGACTGGGTGAAAAAAATGGACGCGCAAATCGTCCAAAAAATTTCTCTCAACCTCCGCGCTGCGCAAGGCCCGGCGGATTGGTATTTGGTGAAATTAAATTAAACACGCTCGCCAAATCACAACGCATTCCGTTAAATTTCCCGCGTGGCCGAACCCGTTGAACTGACCATTCTCATGCCTTGCCTTAACGAGGCCGAGACAATCGCGCGCTGCATCGAGAAAGCGAAAGCCGGAATCCAAAAATCCGGCGTGCCCGGAGAAATTCTCATCGCCGACAACGGCAGCACGGACGGCTCGCAAGCCATCGCCGAAAAACTTGGCGCGCGCGTTATCGCGGTGAAAGAAAAGGGCTACGGCGCCGCGCTCATCGGCGGCTGCAATGCCGCACTCGGTAAATGGATTTTGATGGGCGATGCCGACGACAGTTACGATTTTTCTCAAGCCGACCGCTTCGTCAAAAAATTTCAGGAAGGATTTGAACTCGTCATGGGCTGTCGTTTGCCCGTTGGCGGCGGAACCATTTTGCCCGGCGCAATGCCATGGAAAAATCGCTGGCTCGGAAATCCGGTTTTAAGTTTCATCGGCAGATTATTTTTCAAATGCCCCGCGCACGATTTTCATTGCGGCTTGCGCGGACTTACCAAAGCCGCATTTGCAAAAATGGATTTGCAAACGACCGGCATGGAATTCGCGTCGGAAATGGTCATTTCCGCTACGCTCAAAAAATTAAAAATCACCGAAGTGCCCGTGACATTGAGCAAAGACGGACGCTCGCGTCCGCCGCATTTGAAACCGTGGCGCGACGGCTGGCGGCATTTGCGATTCATGCTGCTCTTCTCGCCACGCTGGCTGTTTCTGTTTCCGGGAATTTTTCTCTCATTGCTTGGCCTCGCCTTTGGCGCTCGACTCGCGCTCGGTGATTTTCAAATCGGTGAAGTTCAGTTCAACGTTGGCACGCTCGCCGTCGCGGCGATGACGACAATTATCGGCTTCCAACTCGTCGCCTTTGCATTTTTCACAAAAGTTTTTGCCATTGCCGAAGGGCTTTTGCCCGACGACCCGAAGCTGACTCGCGCGCTGAAAATTTTTACGCTCGAAAAAGGAATTATTTTAGGACTTTTGGTTTTGCTTGCTGGAATTGTTCTGCTTGCGCACTCATTTTGGATTTGGAAGCAAACCGGCTTCGGTCAACTGTCACCAACAGACAATTTAAGGCATTTGATTCCGGCGGTGACGCTCATCGTGCTTGGAATCCAAGGAATTTTTTCCAGCTTTTTCATGAGCGCGCTCGGATTGAAAACGTCAAAGCGCAAACCGCCGGCAATTTAAGCCCACGCCCGCGTTCGCGGAAAAATCCGGCGACGGATTTTGGTTCATCAAGCTCACCAAACTGTCGCTGCGAAAATTCAATCGCAAACTGCAAAGCTCCGCCATTTTTAACGCCAGCCAAATCGAACGCCACGGCAATGGAATGAATTTCGGTTTTTTATTTTGCGCTCGCGCGATTTCCAAAAGCAATTGCTTGAACGGCCATGGCTGCTCATTTGCTGCCGTTAAAATTTGCGGCGATAATTCGATTTGTCTGCTGGCAAATTTTTCCACGAACGCGCACAAATCTTCGTTGTGAACCAGAAATTGAATTTGCGAACCGTCGCCAATCATCGGAATCACCGATTTTTTTTGGACCTGCTCGACCAATTTTCCGAACATCGCGCCCGGTGGATTTCCCCAGACCAAACCCGGACGAATCACCAGTGCACCGTTCGCCAATGCAATGCGTTCGATTTCCAATTTCGCTTTTCCGTAAAGTGATTTGCAACCGTCGAATGCGCTGATACTGGAAATATAAATAATTTTTGGAATTCCAGCCGTGCGTGCCGCTTCTAAAATTTTTCGCGAGCCTTCCACGTTCACTGCAACAATTTCTTTCCATGTCAACGGCTTGAAATCATAAGCGCAGTGAACGAGTGTGCTCACACCGGACAGTAATTGCGGTGAAATGTCGTCGCCAAGTTGAAATAGTGCGGCGCGCGTGTTCGCTTTTGGCCGGCGCGTCAGTTCAAAAATTTCCCAGCCACGCGACGTGAAATAATTTTTCACGCAGCCGCCCACATAGCCGTTGCTGCCGGTGATGGCGCAAACCTGTTTCATAAAATAATTGCTGCGAAGGAACACAAAAAACGCAAAAGAAACAATTTTTATTTTTTGCGCCCTTTGCGTTCTTTTGTGGCTATTCCATTTTTGCTGTTTCGTGGCCAATGCGATGCGCGTTGGCCATGACGGAAAATGTGATTGTCGTCGCCGGAATGGTTGGCAACACGCTCGCGTCAACGATGTGAACATTTTGCCAGCCGAGCGGACGGCCAAGCAAATCACTTTCAAATTCGCGCGGGTGTGCGCGCATCGGAATTGAACCGCCGACGTGATAACCGCGTCCCGGCTCGGCAATTTGCAGCATCGGCGCGACGGGAATTCCGCCGAACGCACGAAATTGTTTCAGCAACTCACGCAAAACTTTTTTGATGGTCGGCTTCGTTCGTGGATTCAATTTTGTGTCCAATTGCAAAAAATCTTTTTGGCCGTCGCGTTTCAATCGCATTTCCACCGTCGCCGATTCGTCCGAGTGCAAATAGCCCTGCACAATCAGCAATCGCTCGACAAATGGTTGTGAAAACATTTTCAGTGGCCCAAGCGAATTGCGAACGGCTTGCGCAATGATGTCGCTGTAAGTGTAAATTTGCAAATGGATGCCGCGCGAACTGATTTGCGGATTGTTTAATTCGAGAAAAAGCTGGCTCAATGTATGCAATGCTTCGGATTTTACATCGCGCGTGCGCCGTGCGAGCAAAATCGGAAATAGAAAATATTGGCTGTCGCGCAAAATAAGCTTTTGGTCAAACGCGTTTTGTGAGCGCAATACAATTTGCGCCGTCGGAATCACGCCCGCCGCCAAATAAACTTTATTTGCTTCAAATGAAATCGGCGCACGCGTTTGCCGATGAAACCCTTCGATAAAAACTTTTTCCGAATCTTCGCGTAATTTCGTGACAATGACGTCGCGCTGATACGAGAAATTTTTGTCGCGCTGCAATTCGCGAACGGTGTCGGCGGAATTGTAAATGCAGCCGTAGACGCAACCCGTCATGCACTGGCCACAATAAACACAACCGCTGCCACGTAGCGAATCGGCGGCGCGAACGGCAAGGCGCGATTGACCGAATCGCCAGCCGTGTGAATTTAATTTTTCGCGCCGACGTTCCAAGTTTTTCAAAAACAATTTTGCCTGCCGGCTCAATTGCAGCGCGTTTAGATTTTCGGAATAGAGCGGAAGAATTTCTTCGAGGTCATCGTGGCGGCCGGACAAATTTAAAATTTCCGCGGCAGCGCGATAATGCGACGCGAGGTCGGAAATTTTTATCGGCCAATCGGAAATGTCGGCATCGCGATACGGCAATGTCGCCGCGCCCCAAACATTGCTCAAGCCGCCAAGCGCAAGCGACGGCCGAAACGCAATTCCGTTTCCGCGCCACGGAATTTTTTCTTCGGTTTCGCGATACGGAAAATCCGAGCCGAAAAGCATTTTGAGCGGAATGCCTTTGGCCGTCGCCGCCAAATCGCCTTGAATCGCGGACAATTGCGACGCAGGCCATTCGGAAAATTTTTTACCGGAAAGTTCGCGGGCAATTTGCGCTCGCTCATTTTCCAATTCGATTCCGGCATCGAGCATGAGCACGGTTGCGCCGCGCGCAAGCAGCGCTTTGGCGCAGGCGACGCCCGCCGGACCGGAACCGATGACGCAGTGCATGGCTTAAGTTGTAAAATTTACGGGCGGGCAACAATTCTTTTCGTCGCGGCTTGTCAGCGCGGCAAATTCTTTTAGCATTTGCGAATGTCGCCGGCCAATTCTGAACGCCTGAATCGTTTGCTGCGAACAATCTTTTTTACGCTCGCGGTTTTGCTCGCTGTCTACGCGGCGATGTTTGCCAATTATCTTCACGGCAATGAGCAATCGCTGGTTCGCGCAAAAATGATTTGGGCAACGCTGGCCGCGGCGTTTTTTTTTATTTTCGCCGGATGGAAATTTTCACTCAAAGCAAAATTTAAAATTTTCGCGGTGCTGCTGTGCATTTTCTTGCTGGAAATTTTATTACAAATCACGGCGTGGCTCGGAGTATTGCCGGCGGTGAATACGAAATTGAAAGCGCCGTATGCGCGCGTTTATTGGACGGCGGAAGGGCGCGGCAACGGAATTCGCAATCGCCTCGGCTGGTATTTTTCGGAATTCGATTTGAAAGCGCCGCACAAAATCGCCTTCATCGGCGACAGCCAGGTGGAAGCCGTAGAAGTGCCGCGCACGGAAAATCAAGCTGCTGATTTGCAAAAGTTATTGAAAGAAAAATCGCCGGACTTTGCAGTGCTTGGTTTAGGAAATCACGGCAGTTGCGTAGCCCATTCGATTGACGTTTTGGATTATGCGTGGCGGCATTTTCAGCCGCAGGAAGCGATTGTTGTTGTTTCAATGGGCAGCGACGTGACGGAGACGTCGCCTCAATTGAATTACGTTCCGCCGGGCGCCTACATTTATTACGACCTCGATGAAAATGGAAATTTGAAACTCAATCCTGCCAGCGCTGCAGCGCGCTCTGGATTCGACCGCAGTTTGGAATCCAGCCATGAGTCGTTGTTGTCGACGCTGCCGGTGATTTTGAACAGCCACTGCATGATTTTGCAAATGGCCGATTCATTGCGGGACAATTTTTTAATGCGGCGTCGCGCAACGCAATTGGCGCAAGCCGGCGATGCGGTGAACGGATTTAATCCGGCTGCATTTGCCATAAATCCATCACCCGAAGCGCAGCGCGCCATGAAAATTCTTATTGCGCAACTCGCTGAATGCAAAAAAATTTGCGACAGCCACGGTATGAAATTACGGCTCGTGACCATTCCCGCGTTTCCGAAAGATTTTTACAATACGCAACACGGCACGAATTGGACGATGCGTATCGGCGATTTTGATTTTTTCGGGCCGGAACGAGAAGTGGCGAAATGGGCGGACACAAATAAAATTCCAACCGTTTCCATGGGCGAAATTATTCGTCAAAAAAATTTGAACGTGGATGAGATTCAAAGTTTGTATTTTTCAAATGGCACCGGCCATTTGACGCCGAAAGGCCATGCGCTGTGCGCGCAAGCGGAATTCGATGCCTTTTACAAAAACATCGCACCATGATGCGGACGCTGACCATTTCTTGCCGAAGGCTTTGCGCCAATTGATTTTTTGTCGCTTCCGGCTTTTCCTCCGGCGCGCAACCTGATAACTTCCGCGACTCTATGGCATACAAAGACGTGACGCCGCCCGCGGGCGAAAAGATTTCAATCCAAAACGGCAAGCTCGCCGTTCCGAACAATCCCATCCTGCCGTTCATCCGCGGCGACGGCACCGGCCCGGATATTTGGGCGTCGAGCGTGCGCGTGTTTGATGCGGCAGTGCAAAAAGCTTACGGCGGAAAACGAAAAGTCTCATGGTTCGAAGTTTTTGCCGGCGAAGAATCGTTCAAGAAATTCAACAATTGGCTGCCGGACGATACCGTCGAAGCGTTCAAGGAATATCTCGTCGGCATCAAAGGCCCGCTGACCACGCCCGTCGGCGGCGGCATCCGTTCGCTCAACGTCGCGTTGCGCCAGATGCTCGACCTCTACGTCTGCTTGCGTCCCGTCCAATATTTTTCCGGCGTGCCGTCGCCGGTGAAGCATCCGGAAAAAGTGGACATGATTATTTTCCGCGAAAATACCGAGGACATTTACGCGGGCATCGAATACGCGGGCGGAACGCCGGAGTCGCAAAAGATTTTGGATTTCATCGCAAAGGAATTTCCGAAAGATTTCAAAAAAATCCGTTTCGGGACCAAACCCGCCGCCGAAGAATTCTGGAAAGCCGTCGGCGCGGCGAATTTCCCGAGCGATGTGCAGGTCGGCGTCGGCATCAAGCCGGTCAGCTATTCCGGTAGCGTGCGCTTGATACACAGCGCGATTTCCTACGCGATTAAATTCAAACGCAAATCCGTGACGCTCGTGCACAAGGGTAACATCATGAAATTCACTGAAGGCGCGTTTCGCGATTGGGGCTACAAAGTCGCGAAAGAATTTTTTGGCGCGATGGAAATTGACGGCGGGCCGTGGTGCAAAATTCCAGAAGGCAAGCCCGGCGCGGGCATCGTCATCAAGGACGCCATCGCCGACATCACGCTCCAGCAAGTGCTCACGCGACCGGAAGATTTCGACGTCATCGCCACGCTGAATTTGAACGGCGATTATTTGAGCGACGCGCTGGCTGCGCAAGTCGGCGGCATCGGCATCGCGCCCGGCGGCAACATCAATTACATCACCGGCCACGCGATTTTTGAAGCCACGCACGGCACCGCGCCGAAATACGCGAACAAAGACCAGGTCAATCCCGGCAGCGTTGTGCTCTCCGGCGAAATGATGTTCCGCTACCTCGGCTGGACGGAAGTCGCGGATTTAATTCTCAAAGGCTTGAACGGCGCGATTGCATCCAAGCGCGTTACTTACGATTTTGCGCGGCTCATGCAAGGTGCGACGCAAATCAAGTGCAGCGAATTCGGCGACGAAATTATCAAGCACATGTAATCGGTGAGCGAACCGAACTTAATTTTGCGGCGGAATTGCGTTTTTCTTTTCAAGCTCACGCAATTCGTTTTCTGAATGAACGCGATTTCCCGCGGGGTCAACGAGCGTCGCAGTGACAAAGAGAAGCAGCGTTTTATTCGTAACCGAACTATTTTTCTCCGCATTGGCACCGACAAACTTGTCCTTCAAATTTCCGAGAACGACGGTTTGATTGTCCCAAACGTTCACGGTCATTACCATTTCGCGCACAGCGAATGTCAAATTGATGGTGTAACCATCAACGAAAACTTTTGGAACTACATCTATTGTCGGACCAATTTCAAATTGTTTTGTTGGAGAAATGGCAGGATTAGTTGTGAAACCAAAACCTGTCAAAATATCTTGAATTGCCGCCGAGCGCATTTGCGTTTGTCTGCCGCTCATTGTAGTGACTTCCGGCTCTGCCAGCGTTTCCGTTTCAGCATTTTCCAATTGGTGCAAGAGCGGCTTGAATTTATCCGAAGGAATAATTTCTACCGTATTCGTTTCTGTTTCAGACACAACCGTGCCCGCTTCCCAAATAGATTTAAGCGTGTCTTGCGACACTTCGATAAATCTCGCTTTGACGTGAATTTGAGGCGCATTTGTTTCAGCAGCGACGGTGGCTTGATTTGCAATCAACGCAATCGCGCCAACGAAGAAAATGACAAATAAATTCAATCGGGTTGTCATGCCCGAACCGTATTTGAAGCCGCCGTTCGTGGCGAGAAAAATTAACCGGTTTCAAACATGCCAATGAT
Organism: Verrucomicrobiota bacterium; assembly: GCA_021323835.1. Taxonomy (GTDB): domain Bacteria; phylum Verrucomicrobiota; class Verrucomicrobiia; order Limisphaerales; family UBA11358; genus UBA11358. The sequence goes on from JAJPKI010000202.1 coordinate 20,731, forward strand.
AATTGCCACGGCAAGCCCGGCAATCAGCGCGGCGGATAATTTGAAACGGTCGTGCGAATGAAATTGCAATTCCGGCAGCAAATCCGCGCTGGCGATGCAGAGAAATGAGCCGGCGCAAAATGCGAGCGCAAAGCCAAGCACTGGAACATTGCCGCCGATAAAATGGCTCGCGCCAAAATAAAACAACGCCGCGCCAATGGGACTGGCCAACGCGAACAATCCGTTTAAAACGTGTCGCGAAAATTTTGAACTGCCGGTTGCGGCCATCAAAGTAGAAACCGCCATGGCATCGAATGGCTTGTGCAAAATCACAACGAGCGCGACGCCCAGGCCGGCAATTTTCAAATGACCTTGCGCTCCGGCTTCGACCGCAGCGGCGAGAGCCAGGCCATCGAGCAATGAATGCAGCGTCAAACCAAGCGCGGTGCCGACCCATGAAAGTTGTTTCGCCGATTTGTCCGCGAGTGTGTGCGCATGTTCATCGTCATGGTGATGCTCATGCGAATGGTCGTGGCCGCAGCAATCTTCCGGGTCGCCTTCGGGCAAATCGTGATGGTGAAAATGGAAAAACCGTTGCACAAAAAACATCGCCATGAAGCCGCCAAGAACCCATTCAGCCGTTTTATCGAGTGAATGGATTTGTTCATCCGCGTCGGGCAAAAAATGGAGCAGCGCGATGCCGAGCATGAGTCCCGCAACAAAGCTGACGGCGATTTGCAGGCGCGTGTGCGTGAGATGGATGAAGAGCAGAAACCATCCGCCTGCGAGCGACGCGAGCAGCGTTAGCGCGCAGTAAATTGTCAGCAGCCATGCAGGCGTCATGGATGGAAGTGTAGATTGCCTGTCAAGCGACGGCGAAGCCGAAACGCGCGCGCAATTCTTCCGGCTTCGCGCCGCGCGTGCGCAACGTGCGCAAACTTAAAGCGTCATTTCGCTTTGCGAGACGTTGGCCATTTTCATCCAGCATTAATTCGCAATGGAAAAATTTTGGCGGAGGAAATTGCAATGCGCGGTAAAGCAACAATTGTCGCGCGGTTGAAAGCAGCAAATCTTTTCCACGGACGACTTCGGTGATTTGCATTGCCGCATCATCAACGACGCACGCCAATTGATATGCCGGAACGTCGTCGTTGCGCCAGACAACGAAATCGCCGAAATCTTTTCCGGCGACAAATTTTTGGTCACCGAGATTTTCGTCTAGGAACGAAATCGTTTCGCCGTCGGGAACGCGAAAACGCCAACAGAATTTTGAGTTTTGAATTTTTGATTTTGAGTTGCAGCGGCATGTTCCCGGATAAATCAATTCGTCGTCCGCCGCGTGTGGAGCGTTGACGGCGGATTGAATGTCTTTGCGCGAGCAGGTGCAGGGATAAATGAAATTTCCAGCACGCAACTTTTCCAGCGCCGCGCGGTAAAATGAAAATCGTTCGCTCTGGTTGTAAGGCGCAAAGGCGCCGCCGATGTCCGGGCCTTCCTGCCATTCGAAGCCGAACCATTTCAGGTCTTCAATCATGGCGTCCACAAATTCCATTTTGTAGCGCGTGGAATCCAAATCGTCGTTGCGGAGAATTAATTTGCCGTCGTTTGATTTGGCGCGTCGTTGGGCAATCCAGAACGTTTGCGCATGGCCGAGATGTAGATAACCCGTCGGCGTCGGCGCGAGACGACCTCGATAGGGAATTTTAGAAGCCGTCACTTTCCGCAACACTGCTTGTATTTTTTGCCGCTGCCGCAAGGGCAGGGGTCATTGCGACCGACTTTTGGGCCGGTGCGCACAGGCTTGGCTTTTTCCTGCGCCGCCGCGGCTTCGCTGACGACGTCGCTGGCAGGACGCGGTTGTCCGCCGGAACTTGCCGTTGCCGTTCCGCCGCCGAATGCGCTCGCGCTTTGATGTAGCGTTTGTTGCGGCACGTTTTTCAGAAAATTTTCAAACGCCATCACGCTCGACGCGCTGCGGAAAATGTTGTGGCAGATTTGCGTTTTGATGTTGACCATCAATTCGTCGAACATCTTGAATGCTTCGGCTTTGTATTCCACGAGCGGGTCGCGCTGGCCGTAACTGCGCAGGCCGATGCTCGTGCGCAAGCTGTCCATTTCGTAAAGATGTTCCTGCCACAGCCGGTCAATTGCAGACAAAATCGTGAAGCGCTCGACTTCTTTCAGCGCGTCGGGATTTTCGAAATTGATTTTAACGTCGTAAGCTTTACGAACACTTTCGGAAATGAAATTGCACACGGCAAATTGCGCCGCGCTCAAACCGTCGAACAATGAGCCCGCGACGGGAACGTCTTTGCCGTCGTTCGCGGCTTTGACAATTTCCGCTTCGGGCAAGCCGATGGGGAAATTCAAATTCACCCAATCGGCGAGCTGGCGGATTTTCCAGTCGTGATGGTCGGATTCGGCGTCCGTGAATTGCGCGACTTTTTCCACGACGACTTCTTCCATGATGTCCATCAGCCGGTCGCGCACGTCGGCGCTGTGCAAAATTTCGTTGCGGAAGCCGTAAATGACTTCGCGCTGCTTGTTCATCACGTCGTCGTATTCGAGCGTGCGTTTGCGGATTTGGAAATTGTGCTGCTCGACTTTTTTCTGCGCGCTTTGGATGGACATATTCAACCAGCTATGCCGCAACTCTTCGCCTTCTTCAAAACCCATTTTTTCCATCATCTTCGCGATTCGGTCGCTGCCGAACAGACGCATCAAATCGTCTTCGAGCGAAATGAAAAAGTGCGACGAACCCGGGTCGCCCTGACGCGAACAGCGACCGCGCAATTGCCGGTCAATGCGGCGTGACTCGTGACGTTCGGTGCCGAGCACGTGCAAGCCACCGACTTCCGTGACGCCGGAACCAAGTTTGATGTCCGTGCCGCGACCGGCCATGTTCGTGGCAATTGTTACCGCACCACGTTGTCCGGCGCGTGCGACAATTTCCGCTTCCTGCTGGTGAAATTTCGCATTGAGAACGGAATGAATCAGTCCTTCCTTTTTCAACATGCGCGACAGCATTTCGCTGGTCTCGACGGAAATTGTGCCGACGAGAATTGGCCGGCCTTGCGCGTGCAGCTCTTTAATTTCTTTGACGACGGCGTTGAATTTTTCGCGCCGCGTTTTGTAGACCGAGTCGTGCGAATCTTTGCGGATGTTCGGCTTATTCGTTGGAATTGTCAGCACTCCGAGTTTGTAAATGTCGAAAAATTCCGTCGCTTCCGTCTCCGCTGTGCCGGTCATACCCGCGAGTTTCGTGTAAAGGCGAAAATAATTTTGAATTGTAATCGTCGCGAGCGTTTGTGTTTCGCGCTCGATGGCCACGCCTTCTTTCGCTTCGACCGCTTGATGCAAACCGTCGCTCCAGCGGCGGCCGGGCATCAAACGTCCCGTGTGCTGGTCAACGATGATGACTTTGTTTTCCTGCACGACGTATTCGACGTCGAGTTGATAAAGCGAATAGGCCTTGAGCAATTGCGAAATCGCGTGAATCTTTTGCGCCTTCGCTTCAAATTCCGCCTGCAATTTTGCTTTTACTTCCAAGCGTTTGCGCGCGTCGGCTTCGGCACCGGCATCGACATCGTGCAACGCGGTCGTCAAATCCGGCAGCACAAATGCGTCCGGGTCTTTAGGTGAAATGTAATTGCGACCTTTCTCGGTTAAATCGGCTTCGTGACTTTTCTCGTCAATCGCAAACAGCAATTCTTCCTTTTCGCGATACAAATCCACTTTTTTCTGGTCTTTGTGCAAATCCAGTTCCGCGCGATTCATCAATTGCGCGTATTCAGGATTTTCCAAAATTTTCATCAACGCTTCGGACTTCGGCTGGCCGGTTTTGACGCGGAACAGCAGCATCCCGATTTGCCGTTCCAATTCCTCGGCGTTCGTGACATTTGAGCCATCGGTCGGATTTAATTTTTTGATTAAATCCTGCGCCTCGTTCAAAAAGCGCCCGCACAATTGCTGCTGCGCGCGAACGAGACCTTCTACAAGCGGCTTCCATTGCGCGAATTGCTCGTCGTGCGTGTGCATCGAAGGGCCGGAAATAATCAGCGGCGTGCGCGCTTCATCAATGAGAATGGAATCCACTTCGTCAACGATGGCGAAATAATGGCCGCGTTGAACCTGATCTTCCTTACGCGTGGTCATGCCGTTGTCGCGAAGATAATCGAAACCGAATTCGGCGTTCGTGCCGTAAGTGATGTCGCAGGCATATTGCTCGCGACGGACTTTCGGATGTTGGTCGTGCAAAATCACGCCGACCGTCAGGCCGAGAAATTTATAAATCGCGCCCATCCATTCGGCATCACGAGCAGCAAGATAATCATTTACGGTCACGACATGCACACCGCGTCCGGTGAGCGCGTTGAGATAAACGGGCAGGGTGGCGACCAACGTTTTGCCTTCGCCCGTTGCCATTTCCGCAATTTTTCCGAGATGCAATCCGATGCCGCCAATCAATTGCACGTCGAACGGAATCATTTCCCATTTGATTGGATGTTCGCGAACGATGACTTCCGAGCCGCACAAACGGCGGCACGCATTTTTGACGACTGCAAACGCCTCCGGCAAAATTTCGTTGAGACGTTGCTTGAGTTCGTCGTTGTCAGAAATTTTTGAAAGCTCTTCTTTCCATGCCGCGGTTTTTGCGCGCAATTCTTCATCGGAAAGTTTTTGCAATCCGGCTTCAAAGTCGTTGATTTCCTTGACGCGCGGCCAAAGTTTTTTTATTTCGCGCGCGTTCCGATCAAAAAGTTTTTTAAACCAATCAAACATGATAATCTCGAAAAATGGAACAAACACGCTACGCGAAGAACTGCGCAGCGTCAAAGTCAATCGGTGCTTGCGCACGGCCACCAAATTAAAAAACGAAAGCGCGAAGAGAACGAAAGGCAATTCTCTTCGCGCTTCGAATGACTCCCCACAAATTTAACTTACGCTGCCGGCGGTTGCGGATTTGGCTGCGGACGCACCGCGCCATTTGTGTTGCCATTTCCGGGAACGGACGAGCGCACAATCGTTGTCGCGCGCCGTGCCGCTTCGGAAATTAGTTTCAGATGCGGCTCGAGCGTTGCATCTTTTTCATGCTTGAGCAGCAGCCGGTCGGCATAGCCCTGGATGATGGTTAAAATGTTATTTAATTCGTGCGCGACGACGGGAGCGATGTGACGCGCCGGATCAAACTCCGATTTATGCGCGTGACCCGCGCCGCCTTGTTCGAGCGACGAAGCCAGTTTTTTATAGATTGAATCAAACGACGACATTACGCCGCCGGAAAAGCAATTTGCAGGCCAACATTGAAATATCAGATTTTCTTAAAAATCATGACAACTTGGCGGGTTGCTTTTCCAAAAGTCCAATTCGATAAGACAAACTGTTCCAAAAATGGACACGCTGAAAGGCTGGATTCCTGTGAATAAACCGGCTACTTTGGAAATTCTTAATGGAAACAAATCGCGCCATCGAATCGCTGGGAATTATCGCAGGCAATCGCTCGCTGCCGCTTGAATTTGCGAAACTAGCGCGCACGGCGGGCGTAAAAAAATTGGTCGCTGTCGCGTTTGAAAATGAAACCGAACCGGATTTGGCGAAGCTCGTAGATGAAATTGTGTGGCTGCGCGTCGGACAACTTTCAAAAATGATTTCGGCGTTCACGGATAGAAAAATTTCCAAATGCGTGATGGTTGGACAAATCGCGCCGAAAAATCTTTACGATTTGCGCCCGGATTTACGCGCGATGTCGGTGCTGTTCCGGCTCAAAGAAAAAAATGCGCATACGATTTTTGGCGCCATCGCCGATGAATTAAAAAAGGACGGCGTGGAATTGATTGACGCGACACCGTGGCTCGCGCCGTTGATGCCCGGAAAAGATTTTCAAATGGGACCCAAGTTGTCCGCCGAACAAAAAGCGGATGTGGAATTTGGTTTCAAGATTGCCAAAGAAGTTTCGCGATTGGAAATCGGCCAAACAATTGTCGTAAAAAATGGAACGGTTTTGGCCGTCGAAGGATTCGAAGGCACGGACAAATGTTTGCAGCGTGGCGGTGAATGGGCTGGAAAAGACGGCGGCGCGATTGCAATTAAAGTGGCGAAAGAAAAACATGATTTGCGGTTCGACATACCGACTTTAGGCTTGAAAACATTGGAGATTTGCGCGGCATCGAAAATTTCAGTTTTGGCGATTGAAGCCGGAAAAACACTGTTGCTTGAACGCGAGGCTTGCGAAGCACTGGCCAAAAAAAATAAGATTTCGGTCGTTACAATTTAATTCATGCTCACATCACACGAACTTTTGGGTTTCATGTCGCCGGCTCTGGCGAACGATATTTTGAATTTTGCTTTTGAATCGGACAAGCCGACTTACAAAGCCACGATGAACGGCGTCGCACAGGCGTTGCGCGTGCGTCCGGTTTATCTGGAACGTCAGCCGCGCGCGCAACGGCACGTTTCGATGGTCCAAGTTTTGTCCAAGCCCGGTCTGGATGCGGTTGCGGGCGGATTGATTCGCGCGTGGCTCGTTCAAAAACACAAAGCGATGCTGATTGATTTTCTAAACGCGCTCGCGATTCAAAACAAGGACGGCGTGGTGGATGATTTGCCGAAGCAAGTTGACGATGCAAAATTGAAATCTGCCGTGGAACTTTTGCTTTCAAAATATCCGCCCGAAGTGGTCGCGGTTTATCTCAATGCGTTCAATGACATGAACGAAGCGAATTGGACAAATCTCAAAGCGATGCTTGAAGCGGACTCACATTTGCAATTGGGCGCGGCGGCATAATTCCTCGAAGTCCTGCACATAGAAACGGCATTTTTTCCTCAGTCTTAAATACGTGTCATTTTGCCGTCACGTAAAGTTGGCATAATGGCTGCTATTTCGCTTCCGCACAGGCATTCAGGTGCTTATGGAAGGGTAAATATGAAAACCAGTCGCAATACGATTCTGTTTGTTGAGGACAATCCGCTTGTCTTGGCGGCATATCGCAGCCGTCTGCAACGCGAAGGCTTCAACGTCGAAGCCGTTGAAGACGGCGAGGCCGCGCTTACGTTATTGCCGCAATTGAAACCGGCGCTGGTGATTTTGGATTTGATGCTGCCGAAGGTGAACGGCATGGAAGTTTTGAAATTTATCCGCGAGCACGAAGAATTGACGGGCACGCCGGTTTTGATTTTGTCGAATGCATATTTGGATGAGCGCGCGTCCAAAGCGCTAACTGCGGGCGCGAATAAACGTCTGCTCAAAACGCAATGCACGCCCTCAAAATTAATTGAGGCGATTCGAGAACTGCTCGAAATGCCGCGTGAGATTAAAACGATTCCCGGAATTCGTCCCGAAGATGTCCAATCTGCGCTTGCAAAGGCTGATGAAATTTCACTTCAAGAAGCGCGCACGCATTTGCTCAAAGATGCTGCAACGGAAGTCGCGAAAATCC
>JAJPKI010000197.1 GCA_021323835.1 Verrucomicrobiota bacterium
AGGACATGATTTCAGAAATTTTCAAAGCGGAAGACACGAGCAAACCGTTGTCCGACCAGGAAGTCGTGAAAATGCTCGGAGAAAAAGGAATTACGATTGCGCGCCGCACCGTGGCGAAATATCGCGATGAATTGGGAATCCTGCCGTCGAATTTGCGAAAAGTTTATTGAAAGTTTTGGCGCAAATTATTTTCCCTCATAATTGGATTGCGGCCATGATTCTTTTATCTCTTTGGCCTGTAATTTTGCATTGAACCGTTCCCAGGTGATTCCATTCACGTCCACATCCTGTGAGAATTGCGAAACGGACGCATCTTCCCAACCCAAATGACGCAATGTGCCGGAAGATTGCGAGACGCGCCGGATGGAAAAGTTCACGTTTGCCGTGCGCCAAAGTGCATATTCATTTGGAATGACAACAGAAGGTGCACACTCCAATCGGCGAGAATAGTCTTCAACCGAACGGGCAATATCCAAAACACCAATGGCTATGTGAATTTTTTTCATGTTCCCGCGCTTGAAGTTACGCCTGCCTCTTCTGCAACTCCGCCTTCGTTTGCGCCTGCAACTCGTCCAGTTCCGGTTTGAGTTCGCGTTTTTTGGCCGTCGCCATCCGGTCAATGAACAAAATGCCGTTGAGATGGTCAACTTCGTGTTGCACTGCGCGCGACAGCAATCCGCCGGCGCGAAATTCGATGGTTTTTCCTTTTTCATTCATCGCTTTCACGTCCACAAATTCCGGACGCGACACTTCCGAATAAATTTGCGGAAAACTTAAACAGCCTTCGCCGCCTTCAACCGATTCGCCCGTCGGTTTGATTTCGGGATTAATCAAAACCAGCGGCATGATTTCATTGACATCGGCAGGCTTGCCTTTGAGTTCGAGCGTGGACGGACGGTCTTTCGCAGCTTCGCGCACGTCAATCACCGTGAGTTGCAGTGCCTTGCCGATTTGCTGCGCCGCCAAGCCGACGCCGTGATTCGCGTGCATCGTCTCGAACATATCCGCGATGAGCTTTTTAATTTCCGGCGTGATTTTTTCGATGACCGCGCCTTTTTGGCGAAGAATCGGATTTCCGTATTTTGTAACTTCTAAAATCATTTTTAAAAAATCAATTGCCGCAAAAGAACACAAGGAACGCAAAAGATTTATATTTCAATTTCTTTGTGCTCTTTGCGTTCTTTTGTGGCTATTCTGGTTTTACTCCTAAAATTTGTAGAATACGTTCCAGCTCCGCGTCGCTGAAAAATGAAATCTCCAGCGAGCCTTTGCCTTGCTGATAGTTCAATTGCACTTTCGTGGCAAAAACTTCCCGCAATTTCGCTTCCAAATCGGCAACGTGCGGGTCGCCAGTCGGAATGGAAATGGTTTCCGGTTGCGGCGCAATTTTTTTTGAGCCGCGCTTCAACATTTTTGCGACCAGACCTTCCGTTTGCCGGACGTTCAAGCCTTCCTTGATGACGCGTTCCGCGGCGAGTTTTTGATTTTTCTCGTCGGAAATTCCCAAAATAACTTTTGCATGACCGACCGAAAGCCGTTCTTCGCGAACATATTTTTGAATTGTTTCCGGCAATTTCAACAAACGCAACGCATTGGCCACGACCGTGCGGCTTTTGCCGACTTTCGCTGAAATTTCTTCCTGCGTGAGTTGAAATTGTTCCGCCAATTGCGCGTAACCTTGCGCCTCTTCAATCGCATTGAGATTTTCGCGCTGGAGATTTTCGATGAGCGCCAATTCCAAAACCGAACGGTCATCCGCTTCGCGGGTAATAATCGGCACTTCCGGCAAATTGAGCAATTGCGCCGCGCGCCAGCGGCGTTCGCCGGCAATCAATTCAAAAAAATCTCCGCGCTGACGGACGATGAGTGGCTGGACAATTCCCTGCTCGCGAATCGAATCTGCCAATTCGCGCAACGATTCATCGGAAAATTGTTTGCGCGGTTGCATCGCCGACGGACGGATTTTATTGAGCGGCACGCGTTGAACGCGTTCGCGATTGTCCGGAGCAATTTCTGTTGCGGGCGGAGCAGGGGATTGCGCAATTGGCGGGGATGGCGGGCGAATCGGATTTCCGCCGAGCAGCGCGCCGAGGCCGCGTCCCAAAGCTGGTTTAGACATGAATTCAGAATGAAGAATGGAGATTGCGGAAACAAGAATGAAAAATACCAAACGACTTTGGGCTTTGGACTTTCGATTTTGAACTGTATTTTATTTTCGTGAGCAAAAAGGGAAAACGCATTTCTGAAATGGCCGAACAATTTCGTGTCGGCGAACTCGACCCGCATTACACCGGTTATTTTGAATTGTTCAATCAGGAAAAATTTTATGAAGCGCACGACGTTCTTGAGCATATCTGGCTCAAAGACAAACACGGCGCGAACGGCGCATTTTACAAAGGCTTGATTCAACTCGCGGGCGCGTTTGTGCATTTGCAAAAAAATCGGCTCCAGCCATCGGCGGCGCTGTTCAAACTGGCGCAAACGAATTTGGAAAAATATCCGCGCTGGCACGAATCTTTGGACATCCGCGAAGCGCTTCATCTGATTGCAAATTGGTTGGGCGCATTGGAGCTAACCGAATTTACAAAAAATCCATTGGCGGGAAATGAACGGCCAAAACTAATTTTGCAAATGGAAAAATGAATGCGAATCGTAAACGCATTGTTATCGCCGGCGGTAGTGGATTTATCGGAACGGCGCTGGCGAAAGAATTGTCGGCGAATTATGAAGTTGTTGTGCTCTCGCGTTCGCCCAAACTTCGAGCGGACGGCGTGAAAGAAATCGAATGGGACGGCGAACATATTGGCGAATGGATTCAATTTCTTAACGGCGCAGAAGCCGTTGTGAATGTTGCCGGGAAAAATATCAATTGCCCGCACACGCCGGAAAACGTGCATGAATTGACAGCGTCGCGTGTGAATTCCGTGAATGCCGTCGGCGCGGGGATTTATCATGTCGCGCAGCCGCCGAAAACTTGGGTGCAGGCAAGTGCGATTGGATTTTACGGAAGCCCGGGCGAAACAATTTGCGACGAAAATTCTCCGCCGGGAAACGACACGCTCACGGAAATCTGCCGGCAATGGGAAAACGCTTTTGCGGAAGCTAAAATGCCAAAAACGCGGAAAGTTTTAATTCGCATCGGCTTTGTGCTCGGCCGCGACGGCGGCGCGCTTCCGGTTTTGGCGAAATTGACAAAATGGTTTCTCGGTGGACGCACTGGCAGCGGAAAACAATTTATCAGTTGGATTCACATTTCCGATTTGACGCGAATGATTGCTGAAGCCGTCGAACGCGAAATTTTTTCTGGAACATTCAATGCCGTTGGGCCAAATCCGGTGACGAACGACGATTTCATGCGGGAATTGCGTTATGCGCTTCATCGTCCGTGGAGTCCGCCGACGCCGGAATGGGCGGTTAAATTCGGCGCGCGGCTGATGAAAAGCGAACCATCGCTGGCGTTGGCTGGAGTTCGGGTCGTGCCAAAAAGATTTTTCGAAACCGGATTTCAATTCAGGTTTTCCGAATTGAGCAAGGCTTTCGAAAATCTTTACGAATCAGCGTGACGTGAACGGCTGGAAAATTTTCGCAAATTGCCATGATGGATTTTCGCTTGGAACCGTTACGCGATTGGTCGTGTAAGAAATGACGCCGACTTCATTTGTCGTTGCCGTCACAACGCGTTTTTTTCGCGGGGGCGCCGCGTCGTCGTTGATGGACCAATAATGCAGCGAGCAAACCCACGGCGTTTTATCGGCAAATGCTTTCAAAGTTTTTCATCTTCAATTCCAAATACTTCATTCGCCGAACCGTTTCTGCCGAGGCACGGGCAAAGGCCGATTTGGATTGTCGGGTCAATTTTTTGCAATTGCGCGTAAGCGGCATTGGCGGATTCCACGCCAAGTTCGCCTTCCGATTTTCCCTTGCCGATAAATTTTTTGCCGAAATACATGACCATGATATTTGCGGAATGAACTTTTACGCCTTTTGCGACGGCATCGGTCAACAGTGCAAGCGATTCTTCCGATAAACCTTCCGGGTCAACCGGCAGCGTGTAGGAAATAATCAGGCCGGGATATTTTTTCTGCAAATCGGCCAGCACAGTGTTGCGCCGTTCGCTGTCGGCCTTGCCTTTGTCCAAATTATTTCCCTCAACATCGAAATCGAGCCACGTGAAATGATATTGGTCTATAACTTTTTGATAGGCCGCTTCCAATTTCACCGGGTCATCAATCGCGTTGGCTAATTCTTTTCCGGCCTCGCCGCCAAAGGACATAATCACATCGCCGCCGCGCTCGCGAATGGCATTGATTTGGTCGGCGTAAAAATTTTGTTCAATCGGAATGCGCCCGTCCCAAGACGGTTTGGGATGATAAACCGCATTTTTTCCGTTGCCATCCTGTTTAGCGATGATGAACGCGAGCGTGTAAAATTTTAATCCGCACTGGTCGTCGCAATCCGTCAATTTGAAATCATCGTCCGCGCCAACATACATATATGGCGCAAAGACGCGTTGCGGCCAGCCGTGTTGCGAAACATTTTTGTTCGTCGCGCAACTGGTGGCGAGAATGGCGATTGCGGCGGCGGCGGGAAAAATAAATTTGCGCATAATTGGGATGCGCGAAGCATAACGATTGCGCGCCTGCCGTCAAATTTCATTCGACAAAAATGATTTCATTGTTAGCCTCACAAAATTATGTCAACGGACGATATTTTGTTGGAGGCGGAGGACAAAATGATTAAGACCGAGCAAGTCGTCTCGAACGAATTTGCCGGTGTGCGCACGGGCAAAGCCTCGCCTTCGCTCGTGGAAAATATCCAAGTGGAAGTGTATGGTTCGATGATGCGCATTCGCGAGCTCGCAGGCATTACGACGCCCGAACCGCGCATGCTCGTCATCACGCCGTGGGACATGGGTTCCATCCAGCCGATTGAAAAAGCGATTCAAAAAGCAAATCTCGGACTGTCTCCGGCAGTGCAGGGAAAAGTCATTCGCCTCGCGTTTCCTGAATTAAGCCAGGAACGCCGTCAGGAATTTGTAAAAATTATTAAAAAGATGTCCGAGGATGGTCGCGTGGCAATTCGCCACGTGCGACGCGACGCGTTGGAATTGTTGAAGAAGGCGAAAGCTTCCGGCGGCGTCGGCGAAGAGGAAATCGAAGTTGCGGAAAAGGAAATTCAAAAATTGACCGACCAATACATCGCCAAAATTGACGCGCAAGTTGTCTCGAAGGAAAAAGAAATTATGACGGTTTAGCGCAGTGGGAAGTCCATGAAAACATTTTCGATCTCAATAGTTTTTGGAATTCTTGCTGCAACTATTGCCGTCGGTGTTGAGACGAACGGCTTTTCAACGGCTACAAATGCGCCAGCCGAGTTGCTTAAAGTGATTGATCCCAAAACAGGAGAATATGCATACACTGATTCAAGCCGCAAAATAATTGCATTAAAGAATTCTTACGGGAATATTCTTTGGAAGACCAATTTAATTGAAGGATTTCAAAAAATGCCACTTATGTCTGGGCGACAGATTGATTCGATTAAAATAATAAATAATCAAATAATTGTGTTTGTCGGCGACGGTTATTTTGCAGTAGATAAAAAAACGGGCGCAGTATTATTTGGTGTCAGTAATTAATTTCGGAATATTTTCACAATCATTTATCTTGTCGGCGCATTCGTCTCAAAATGAATCACCGTTTCATTCGGCTTAGCGTAACCCAATTTTTCCCGCGTTAAACGTTCGACTGTTTTTGGGTCGTTCCGCAGCGCGTCAATTTGCGCTTGAAGTTCTTTGGAATGGTTCGTCGCGTCCTGCAATTCCTTTTCCAAAACTAAAATGTGTTCGCGATAGCGTTGGTTGGTCTGAATCAGCGGCAAATAACAAATGCCAATGAGCGATAAAATGGCGATGACAATCAGCGCGATGACGATGTTGGTCAGTCCGCCCCAAATGCCGGTGTTCACTTCGTTGCTCACGCGGCCAATAAATCATTTTGCGCGGCGTCAGAAAAGTTTTTAACGCGAAAAATTTTCGTAATTGCGCAACTTCCCATCAGGACCAAACGTCAAGCGCATGTAATAACTCGGCATATAACCGAAATTGAAAGCGGGCATTGCGGGACCGAATTCATTTGCGGAGTTCATATAAGACGGGCGCGCAATCATATCGTGACCCGCATGCAGCATCCAATCGGCGATGAGCGTGCCGTCGGGCAATTTATCGCGGTGGTCGGGTTGACCGTATTCGCTTACGGCCTGGTCGTAAGTGTAATTTCCCACGCGCGCCTGCCAGTTGATTTTTTCCGTCGCACAACCGGTAACTGTCAAAGCCAGCGCAAAAATCAAAAACCATCTTCGGGGAGCCGCAGTTTTCATACGGATAAATTACAGGGCGTCATGTCGCGCGCAAGTGACATCTGCGTCGGATTTTTCTATCAGCGCGTGTGCGAGTTTGATTTAATGCGCGAGTGATAAAAGCGTTATTTTTAATTTTTGAACCGAAGATGGCGTGGGAGCGCGCGAAAGAACGCAGTTTGAAATTCACTTTGTTCTTTTACCTTGTGCCGATGATGGCCATCGTCGGCTTCTCGGAATGGTTCGGCCTCATCAAATGGGGGCGCTGGCAGCCTGACATCATGCGCGTGAAATATTTTGCATGGGACGAAGCTGCGACTTCTGAAATCGTGCAAATGTTTTTGATGACGCTGATTATTTTTATTTGCGCGTATTTCATCAAAGCGCTCGGTGAAACGTTTCATGGCCGGCACACTTACAAACAAACTTTGACCGTGGTCATTTACGCATTAAGCCCGATTTTTTTATTCCGGCTGCTCGACTTGATTCCAACGATAACACTTTGGGTGCCGTGGGCTCTTGGCATCCTGTTTGTCTGGAAAATAATTTATAGCGGCGTGCCGTTAGTGATGGAACCCGACCCGCCGCACACCTTCGGACTTTTTTTCATGAGCGCGTTTCTCATCACAGCCGTGACCGGCGTAGAACGATTTGTCGCCGTCGGCTATCTTACCGGAAAATTCAGGCCGTTCGCCGAAGCCGTCCATCAAATCGCGCACAAATTACATCTGCAATGAATGATGTTGAAAAAGATTTGCTGAACGCGCTCGTTGAATTGGAAAACGCCGTCAAAGCCATGCCGACGGCAAATCCAAAACCGAACTTGCTCCCGATTTTTTCACGCATTGAAGAATTGACGAAACAATTGCCGCGCGGAACCGACCATAATTTGTTGCATTACCTTCACAAAAAATCTTACGAGAAAGCGCGGCTGCATTTGCAAGGCCGCGACGTGGAAAATCAGGCAGGAAATTGCGGCCATGTTTGACGACACGATTGCTGCCATTGCCACGCCCATCGGCGAAGGAGGATTGGCCGTCGTTCGCCTGTCGGGAAAAGACGCGCTTGCCGTTGCCGACAAATGTTTCCTGCCGGTTGGAAAAAATTCCCTCAAGCCATCCGCGGCTAATTCTCACACCATTCAATACGGCAAAATTGTTCGCGGCGAAAAGCTGATTGATGAAGTGCTCGTCGCCGTGATGCGCGCGCCGCGCACGTTCACGCGCGAAGATTCCGTGGAGATAACCTGTCACGGCGGCATTCTTCCCGCAAAACTCGTCCTCGATACGATTCTGGCAAATGGCGCGCGCCTCGCCGAACCGGGTGAATTTACCAAGCGTGCTTTTCTCAACGGCCGAATTGATTTGGCGCAAGCCGAAGCCGTTGCCGATTTGATTCATTCGCGCACGGAACTCGCGCTCGACGCTGCCAATGAACAACTTGCCGGAAAACTTTCGCAGCGCATTAACATCCTTCGCGATGATTTGATGCACACGCTCGCGCACGTCGAAGCGCACATTGATTTTCCCGACGAAGATATTTCGCCGGACACGAAGGAAAAATTACTGAAACGGTTGGAAGACGGCATGAGCTTCATGGATGAACTCCTGCGCACGGCAAATGAAGGGCAAATCCTGCGACGCGGCATTCGTGCTGCGATTGTTGGCCGTCCGAACGCGGGCAAATCCAGTTTGCTTAATCAACTTCTTGGCCATGACCGCGCGATTGTTTCGCCGATTGCTGGAACGACGCGCGACACGATTGAAGAGACGGCGAACATCCGCGGGTTGCCGGTGATTTTCATTGATACTGCCGGATTGCGCGAAGCGCGCGATGAAATTGAAGTCGAAGGAATTCGTCGCAGTCGCGAATCGCTGCAAAAAGCGGAATTTATTTTACATGTGCTCGATGCGAGCGAGCCATTGACGCGCGAAGATGAAAATTATTTCAAAGAATTTGAAGGCAAGAAACGGATTCTCGTTCGCAACAAAACGGATTTGCCGAAGAAATTGCAATTGAAGGTAGGGACGCCCGGCCCGGGCGTCCGTGCGGACGGCTCGGCGAGCCGTCCCTGCCATCTAATCGTGGACGTTTGCTGTTTGAGCGGAAATGGAATCGAGCAATTGAAGGATGAAATCAAAAATCTCGTCTGGTCAGGCGAAATCAAAGCCGAAATGTTTCAAGTAATGATTAACTCGCGCCATCAGGAAGCGCTCAATCGCACACGCGCCGCCACGCAACGAACGATTGAAGCCTTGCGCGGCGAAGCGACGCTCGAACTGGTCGCGATTGATTTGCGGATTGGCGTTTCGGCGGTCGGCGAGATTGTTGGCAAAACCACGACAGAAGATTTGCTCGATTCCATCTTCAGCACGTTTTGTATCGGGAAATAACGATTACAATTTGGTCAGGCGATAAGCCGTCAAGGCAACGCCGACGAGGATGAAAACACCGGCCAGAAGCATGTCGCCGCGGGTGAATTCGCGATACGCCATTGCCAGCCAGAAAATGGCCAACGCCACGATGATAAAGATTTTCATAGGACTGCCTTTTTATATTGGGTTAAACCGCCGCCTGACGATTCAAAATTGTTACGAGGACGAAAGAAACTGCAAGCGCGAAATTACCAAACTTCCACCGGACCTCGTGGAACAGGGATTTTTTCGCGTTGTGCAACAGCCGGTTCCTGCATGAAGGATGCAACCATCGGCGGTTGTTGAAAGCGCGGAAGCAATTCGCCGTTCTCGTCGAGGAATTGTTGCCGCCAGCGGATGTAATTTTCCAAAACGTCTTCGAATTGCGCTTTGGTGGAAACTTGCACGACCTTTTTGTTGAATTCGTGGCACGGGCCGAAGCGTTTGGAATACCACGGCGCCACTTTGCGGAACATCCGGCAGCCGAGTTCTTCGCCAAAGATTTCTAT
>JAJPKI010000259.1 GCA_021323835.1 Verrucomicrobiota bacterium
AATGGCTTTGTAAGCAAGCCGCTTCGCGTCGGTCGCCGTCAGGTCAATCAGATTTCGCACGAGCGCGTCAATTGCCTTGTTCGTTGTTTGCACATCGCGTTTGCCATGTTCCTGTCCCCACTCGCCGGCAACATCATAGACAATTTTGTGCAATTCCTCCGTCGTCGGCAGCGGCAGCCGAAATCGCGCGGTGAACGGTTGAAGCTCCTCGGGAATTTTCAGCGCAAAGCCGACGAGTGCAACCGTTGAAAAATGTTTTGGATACGCGAGTGCAATGTCTTTGAGATAACGCACGTAGACTGCGTCGTCCAAATACGGATGAAAATCCAGCAGCACGAAAACGCAATTGAACGAGGAATTTTTGATATAATTCAAAACCTCCTGCGATTTCATCACGGTCTGCTGCGGCTGGTCTTCCGGGTCAAATGCGACGAGACCTTCCGTCACTGTCCAGCGAAATGCCTTGAGTTGAAATTTTTTCGCAATCTCGCGAATCATCGCGACGATTTGCGGTTCCTCGTTGCTTTCCATGGCGATGAGCGGCGTGCGCGAGCGGATAATCGCTTCTAAATCGCGCAGCGGACTTTCCGTCAGCGGCACGTTCGCGGACATTTGCGTTGTGGATGGCGCGTTCATTTACGATTTATGATTTACGATTTGCAATTGTTTCGCAACCAAACCTTGCCGTAAAATCGCAAATGACAAATGGACTTATTCCTGCAAGCCGCGATTGACGAAGCGAAACTTGGTTTGGCCGAAAGCGGAATTCCCATCGGCTCGGTTTTAGTTTGCGACGGAAAAATTATTGGCCGCGGTCATAACCAGCGCGTGCAGCGCGGCAGCGTGATTCATCACGCGGAAATGAATTGCCTCGAAAATGCCGGCAGGCTCACGGCAAAAATTTATTCGCGCTGCATTTTATATTCGACGCTCTCGCCGTGCCCGATGTGCAGCGGCGCGGCGTTGCTTTACAAAATCCCGCACATTGTCATCGGCGAAAATGTGACTTTCCGCGGGCCGGAAGATTATTTGCGGGCGCAAGGCGTGAAATTGGAAATCTTCAACGACCCGACGTGCATTCAAATGATGCGCGATTTTATTAAAGCCAGGCCGGAATTGTGGAACGAAGACATAGGCGTTTGATTTCGATTTCTGCAAAATAAAAAGGCGCTCCGTTTCCGAAGCGCCTTTATTGTCAAAAACGACTTACTTTGCGCCGAGGATGGCTTCTTTGCAAGCCTTGGCGACGCGGAATTTCACAACGCGTTTGGCCGGAATTTGAATGGTTTCTCCGGTCTTGGGATTGCGTCCCATGCGGGCGGCGCGGTTGCGGAGCACGAGCTTGCCGATGCCGGGCAGCGTGAACGTGTCCTTCGCATGCTTGTAAGCGAGCGCGGCGATGTGTTCGAGGATTTCAGTTGCTTGTTTCTTTGAGATTTCAGCTTTCTCAGCTACTGCGGCTGCGACTTGGGATTTCGAGAGTGCTTTTGCCATAATCGGTGTCCTTCCTGTTTTGGTTTGGTTGTTTGTTAATGTTGTTCGTCAAAAAATCGCGTGACGTAAGGGGAATTAAAGAATTTTTGCGAAATCCTGCAAGCAAAAAATAAAAAAAATTATGAACAAAATGATTGATTTCGCGTCGGGCTTGACTTCACCGGATAATTTCCGACCATCGTGGCAATGGCGTTGTTCACGGTTCAAAGCGAATTTCGTTACGAAATCGTCCGCAAAATTTTTGAAGGCGGCATGGGCATCGTCTTTGAAGCCGAGCAACACGGCTCGCGCGATTTCATCAAGCGCGTCGCCATTAAAATCATCCGCCCCAATTTCGCCAGCCAGAAAATGTTCATCGAGAACTTCATCGGCGAGGCGAAACTCGTCGCCGATTTGATTCACACCAACATCGTGCAAACGTATCATTTGGGCGAAACGAAAGGCGTTTGTTTCATTTGCATGGAATTGATTCGCGGCGTGAATCTGGAACAATTCACGCGCCAGCTTTCCGAAAAAAATCAGCAATTGCCCAAAGAACTCGCCGTCTTTATCACCAGCCGCATCGCGCGCGGACTCGCCTACGCCCACGCGAAAATGGACAAAGACGGAAAGCCGCTGGGCATCGTGCATCGCGACGTGAGTTTGAAAAACATCATGATTGCCTTTGAAGGCGACGTGAAAGTTACGGATTTTGGCATCGCCAAAGCGCGCGGATTTCTGACCGACCAGGAAGGCGAAGTCGTCGCCGGAAAGGCGGATTTCATGAGCCCCGAGCAGGCGGATTTCCAAATCACTGACAAACGCTCGGACATTTTTTCCGCCGGCGTCGTGCTGCAACATTTGCTTTTAAGCCGGAATATTTTCAAAGGTGAAAATGCCGAAGAATCGCGCCAGCGCATTTTAAACATGGAAATTCCAGATTTCCGAAAATACGACACGCGCATTGACGAACCGCTCAATGTGATTCTCCATCGTTGCCTCGCCCGCGATTTGGCCAAACGCTACGCGACTGCCGACGAATTGCTTTACGATTTGGAATATTACATTTACCACAAAGGCTACGGCCCGACCAACGAGACGCTCGGCAAATTCGTCCGCGAATTGTTCGGTCAAAATGTTCCCGTGCAGCCGCCTGCCGTTCATGGCAAAACCGATTTGCTCGAGCACACCGTCCGTATCAACACCAAAGCTCAATGAAACGCGCCGCTTCCCAGGTCGTCAAACTTGGACTCATCCAGACTTCCGCTTCCGCCAATCCGGACGCGAATTTAAAAAAAACGCTCGCGCTTGCCGAGCGTGCTGCGAAGCAGGGCGCGCAAATCATTTGCACGCAGGAATTGTTTCGCTCGCAATATTTTTGCCAAAGCGAAGATCACAAAAATTTTGCGCTCGCCGAAAAAATTCCCGGGCCGAGCACCGAAGCTTTTCAAAAAATTGCGAAGAAATATAAAGTCGTCATCATTGCATCGCTCTTCGAGAAACGCGCCGCCGGCGTTTATCATAACACCGCCGCGATAATTGACGCCGATGGAAAATTGCTTGGCATTTATCGCAAGATGCACATTCCCGACGACCCGCTGTTCTACGAAAAATTTTATTTCACGCCCGGCGATCTCGGTTTCAAAACGTGGCAGACGAAATACGGCAAAATCGGCGTGCTGATTTGTTGGGACCAATGGTATCCC